>CBFGMW010000237.1:0-4979 GCA_965649925.1 uncultured Fluviicola sp. | reverse complement strand
CTCAATATTATACCAGGCCAGGTTGGCTCGGTTGTAGCCGTACGAAAGGTCATTCGTTAAACCCGCTTCGGGGAACAGGCCATTGCCCTGCGGTGTGGAGGCCAGCGCCCAACTGGTGACGGGGTAACGCAAATCGTTACTCCCAGCCGTGCCTTCAAAATCGTCTATGTAAATGGTGCCGCTGCTCCCCTTGCCTATTTGCCTGGCGTGGCCGGGTTGCAACACCGCTGCTTCTGCATAGCCGGTAATGGTACTAACTTCCTTTGTATTGTAAAAAGCAAAAGAAGCACGAACTGTTCCGGGAATCTTGAAAATATCCATCAAAGGTTGTGTACAATGATGTCCGGTTCTAACTGCAATTCCCTGCTTGTCCAATAACGTTCCGATATCGAACGGATGAATTCCGTCAATATGAAAAGAAACCACACTTGTTTTGTTCTTGGCTGTTCCTATGATCTTCACTCCTTCAAAAGTTGAAAGCAGATCCTGTGCATAATCAGCCAGTTCGCGTTCGTAATCCTCAATCACCTTCACATCGAACTGCTGAAAATAGTTGAGTGCATGACCCATACAAATTCCACCTGCGATGTGCGGAGTTCCTGCCTCAAATTTGAATGGCAATTCATTGTAAGTTGTTTTTTCGAAAGTCACTTTGGAAATCATATCGCCGCCGCCCTGGTAAGGAGGCATTTCGTCAAGCAAGGCCTCCTTTCCGTATAAAATACCGCAACCCGTAGGACCAAAAACCTTGTGTCCCGAAAACACGAAGAAATCACAATTCAGATCTCGTACATCAATAGAAGTATGCTGAACACTTTGTGCACCATCTATTAATGTTACCGCTCCCACTGCATGCGCTTTTTCAATAATTTCCTTAATAGGATTAATGGTTCCCAGAGTATTGGAAATATGTGTAACAGCAACTAGTTTGGTTTTTGGACCGAGCAATGCTTCGTAAGCCGCCATATCCAATTCACCACGCTTATTAATAGGAATCACTTTCAACACCAACCCAAAACGTTCACATGCCATTTGCCATGGGACTATATTGGAATGATGCTCCATTTGAGAGATAATTAACTCATCTCCCTTGCTCAGTAAAGAACAATACGAATTCGCAACCAGGTTAATTCCATCAGTTGTTCCTTTGGTGAAAATAATTTCCTCTTTTGCAGCTGCATTCAGATAATTCGCTATGAAAATACGCGACTCTTCATATTCGTTCGTAGCTTTTTGACTCAAATGATGGACACCACGATGAATATTTGCGTTGTTCTTGCTATAATACTGATTAATAGCATTTAATACATGTTGCGGTTTTTGAGAAGTTGCACCGTTATCAAAATAGATAAGGTTCTTTCCATAAATTTGTTGACGAAGAGCGGGGAAATCCTCCCGAACCTCCCGAACACTAAATTTTTTATTGCTTAGTCGTTCCATAGCACAAAGATAACTTGATTCAGCGAGAAACTACCCTTGTTCATATTTATTCTAAATTAATGTGCCGAAAACCTGTAAAATATTCATTTGACTTCCAACCTTTCGCAGTTTACAGTATCTTCGGAAAAAGAAAGTAATCTAATGAAACGTTTTGCGTGGTTGATTTTGTGTGTTTTTTGTTTCACAGCTTGTAAAAAGTACAGGTTGAGTCAGCCTGCATATTTACATTTCGGATGGAAATTCAATCAAAGCGACACATCCAAAGCGCAGTTTACAGGTTTGGAGTTCTATTTAACTAATTTCGAGATTGTTGGTGAGCGCAAAGAGGGTGAAGATATCCTGATGACCAAAGACATTAATTCTGATCTGATCAGTTTTACCGGAAACGGATCTTTAAGTGTTGGAATGGATGTTCCGGTTGGCGAATACGAGAATTTCACTTTAACGATGAATGTACCGAAAAAATCTCCTGCACTTGTCATTAAAGGAACTTTCAATACAGGTACAGAAATTATTCCAATGCGCATTGAATGGTACGATGCAAAAATACTTCCGTTTAAAGCAAACGCACAATTCGAGTTAAAGAAGAAAAAAGACTATGATGTGAACATGAACCTGGATGTTCAGCGCATGTTAGAAAATGTTTCTGCAAACCAATGGGCAAACCCAACGTTTACAAACGAAAACGGAGTTACAACATTCGTTATAAATAATTATACGAATGTGAGTATTTTCCATGATATCGACTTGTCCATTTACCAGGCTATGTACCTTTCTGTTCCATGACGAATGAATACCAGCATATTATAGAAGGCTGCGTAAAATGGGAACGCGGTGCTCAGGAGAAACTTTACAGAGCTTTCTCTAAAGATCTTTTCAAGGTTTGTCGTTTGTACGGAACCGATTCGGAAGATTCGGAAGATATGCTGCACGATGCGTTCATGCACATTTTCAAAAACATCAGTTCATACAATTTTACAGGTTCATTTGAAGGATGGATGCGAAGAGTTACTGTGAACAGCTGTTTGCAAACCCTGCGTAAAAGAAAATCCTTTAGCCAGTTATCGGAAATTGCAACGTTTGATGTGCCAATGGAAGAAGAAACAGAAACAAGATTGCCGTTCGGAGTTATCCTGGATGAAATCAACCGTTTGCCGCAAAAAGCAGGTTTGGTTTTGAAACTGTATGCTTTGGAAGGCTGGAGTCACGCTGAAATTGCTGAGGAATTGGAAATTACAGTGGGGACTTCCAAATCACAACTGAATTACGCACGATCAGTACTTAAACAAAAATTAGCTTGAATTTAAACGAGTCAAATAAGCAATCTGCTCAGAGCCTTAAAAAAGCGTTTGAGAACTGGGAAAACCCTTCCCCGCCGGATAGTTTATGGAATAAACTCGACAACTCTTTAACTGAGGAATTTACCAAAAACCATTCAGCTTCAGAAACTCCGCATTCATTAGAAGCGGCATTTTCAGATTGGGATGCAGATGCCCCGGGAGATTCACTTTGGTCGAAATTAGACGCCGATCTTTCTTCAGAAGCCGTCTGGAATAAATTGGATAAATCACTGGATTCGTCAGAAAGCCCGGATGCATGGTTAACTGCTGCATACTCCGAGTGGTCGACCGGAACAAACAACGACGGCTGGAACAAACTAGACGAAGCACTTTCACGCGAACGTGTCTGGGCTCGCCTGAACAGCAGTCTGAGCAAACCTATTGCAACTTCTTCTTCGTGGTTGAAATATGCTGCAAGCTTAATAACATTCTTCTTCCTGAGTTTTTTCATGAATGACGAATCAACTGAACCTTCGGTTATTATTTCAGACAATTCAGGAACTGCAGACACCGAAAACCTGTTAATTGATCCTACTATTGAACCTGCGTCAACCAATCTTAATCCTACAAACGGAATTACTGTTGCACAACGTATGCCGGCGAAAAACAACAATACTGAGAATCCTGACAAACAACGTACAGATCTTGTTCCGAACAATTCGAATAATCCATTACCTGTAAATAATGAGTTATCTGTAGTTGAAAATCAGAAAAACACACTCGCTGAGCAATTCGAAGTGAATTCTTTAGGCAAAAAGATGAACGATTTTGCCTGCCACGATGATATTATCCGGCAATTGGTTCCTAAAGTGCAATACGCCAACTGGACTGTAAGTCTCGGGACACAACTTTCTTTTCTTGACGAAAGCACCAGAGATCAGATCTCAACGGTTACACCGCGCCTTGGGCTAACAGGTGAAATAGCCTTCAACAAACATTTCAATCATTGGGGAATTACTCAATCTGCAGGATTCAGTCAATTTGCGCAAACCAACGGTAATTATGTGAATGGCCGTTACTTGAATTCACAGCAGCAGTTGAGAGTATTGCAGTTCAATACGTCTGTATTCTATAGTATTAAGCGATTTGATATTAACGGCGGATTAGTTTTCACCAGATTATTGAGCGGTGACGAACTGCAAAACAGTAAAATCGTGAATGTTTATTACATGACCAATAGCATTCAGGCAGGTTTAACCGGTGGTATTTCTTACAACTTGACTCCTTCTTCAACCCGCATGAAATTTGGAATTGGAGCCCAATATCAATGGATTCCGCAGATCAGCGCAGGCAATAGTACTTTCCACGATATTCAGGGATTCAAACTTTTAGGAAAAATTTCGTTCTAAATTCCAACCTTTTGAAACTTACTGAATCATAGGGATAGTTAAACACTAAAACAAACAATAAAACAAACAATAAAACTAGGTTTGCCGTGGTCTCCAAAAAATTACTACACACGGTAGACACATTAGTAGTTAGGGTAGAACTGAACAACTAGTGAAAGAGAGATGAAGGTCTCTCTTTTTTTATGATCTTTTTTTCGTGCAGATCAAAAACTCCTTGTTCCCGTCACCGCCAACAATCGGAGAATCTATCAGACCAATAACTTCTAAATTCGAATCGGTGCAAATACGTTTCACATTATTCAATACCTCAGGATAATAGGTAGAATTTCGAACTACACCATGTTTGTTCTTTGCTTTCTTCTCCAGTTCGAATTGTGGTTTAATAAGAGCCACCAAAATTCCATTTTCTTTTAAGAACGGATGAACAAACGGAATCACTTTTTCAAGTGAAATAAACGAAACATCTATCACTACTCCATCGACCAATTCAGGGATAATATCTGTATTCAAAGAGCGAACATTTGTTTTCTCAATATTTACCACTTTCGGGTTCGTACGGATACGCTCGTGCAATTGGTCATGACCAACATCTACACAATAAACCTTTGATGCTCCTTTTGAGAGAAGTACTTCCGTAAATCCACCGGTTGAAGCTCCCAAATCAAGGAAAACCTTGTCAGTACAATCCAGTTCAAAATGCTCAATTGCCTTTAACAATTTCAAAGCACCCCTGGAAACCCACGACATTTCTTCATTTAGGAGAATGATTTTGGCATCAACTGAAACCTTCTTTCCTGGTTTTTCAATAGTAACGCCATTAACCAGCACATCACCATTCTTGATGAGTTCT
>CBFGMW010000236.1:0-5039 GCA_965649925.1 uncultured Fluviicola sp. | reverse complement strand
TTTTTTGAAATTAACATACGACTGCTGTTCAAGACTTGACATAACCGCAATAGTAAAAGAACCGCTAAGAAAGGAGAACGCTAATCCGTGGCCGGTTGTTCTTTGCGATCTTTTTTCTTTGCGTTTTTATATTAACTGCTTTGCTGTTCTACCATGAAGAACTCGATTTTTTTGAAATTAACATACGACTGCTGTTCAAGACTTGACATAACCGCAATAGTATAAAGAACCGCTAAGAAAGGAGAACGCTAAGCTTGTTGTCAGACGATGTCAGACAACACATAAGCCACACAAATAGTTGTCTTTAGAAGTTACGAAAATGATAATCTCTAATCCCAATAGCCGGCCATGGCTGGTTGTTCTTTGCGATCTTTTTTCTTTGCGGTTCATAAAAAGAGAAGGGCTTAAAACCGCAGAGAAAAGAAGGGCGCAAAGGTGTTAAAGCGAACCATGCGGGTAAAATAAATCACCCAGTGAGATCCGGGACTAGTCATTCTTTAAAAAAGTCCTGTCTGCCGAAGCAAACAGGACTTTCACAATTGATGGTATTCACGGTATTAAGATCTATTCGGCTACGTATATAATTTCCAAGGAACCTCTGTTCCAGTAATGCATATTTGAACCGCTCCACATACGTACCTCCTGCGGGAATAATGCCTGAATTTCAGGAATGTATTCTTTGGTGTTCACTGTATCATATAACGAATTATTTTGCCAGATAGTATTATTGATTATTGCCGGGCCGGTAACATCCAGCAGAATTCCTCCCTTGTAGTCCTTTTCCTTATAGATGATCAAACGGGTGTTTGCCGGAACCGCAATTCCGTCAAAAGTTTGAGCGTCGGCTTTAGGGATATCCGTTGCCAGGGAATTGTATTTTCCGTAGCTCAGAAAATTCGAATATCCGTCTTCTTCAAAAGCAGCAGAGATCCCGGTAATCTCATGAACATCAGCGATCAGCCCGCCGCTGAAGTGCACTTGCTTTTTTCCAAACCGGGAATGAACAAACTCGGCCTTTGCACGCACTATCGCATCCGCTTTCGCAATAGAATCTTGCTGAGCCTGTTTTGCCTGCAGCGCTTTGATCTGAGTCAACCGGTCTTTGGAATACGAATCGAATTTATTGTCGGCAACCACCTGGTAAAGAATTGCCGCATCGCTGTATCGTTTTGCGACAAAGAAATTATCCGCATTCGTGATCAGTGTTTTCTCTTCTTCAACGGTCATTACCGGCGGTGTGCTTAACTTGTCGCCCTGCTCAACACGAGAAAACATCTGCGACTGCACGGTTCTTACAATTGTTCTTGCTTCGGCGTTGTTATCCCTGTCGCGACTTTGGTTATAAACCGACGGATCTTTCTCAAAAGCCTCGGCCGGATCAGCAGGGGTGCGTTGTGTAACTTGCGCACTGGAATATGCTGAGAAACCAACCAAAACCAAAAGAGTAAAAATCTGTTTCATATTCAGTTATTTAAAGTGCGATAATATCCATAGAACCGCCAATCCAAGTTTTCATGTCGGTTTTACTCCAGCTCCGAACGGATGCCGGGTAATTCATTTCCAACGGGCCGATAAATGCTTTCGTTTGAACTTCCATGGCGTCGGGGACATCTTTGTAAGTCATATTATTGATAATAGCCGGACCGGTTATGTCTAACAAAACTTCGCCTTTGAAATTCGGAAGCTTGTATATCAGAATACGGGTATTTGGCGGAACGGCGATTCCATCAAGCGTTTGATAATTGGAATAGATCAGCGTTTCATTAATGGAGTTGTATTTCCCCGGTTTCACAAAGTCGGAATACGGATCATTTGAAAAAGCTTTGGAGGAAAGTGTCTCAACGCGACTGTCGGAAATAAGAAGCCCGCTGAATTGCACTTGTTTGGAATGTTCCTGGTCGAACTTCACTTTTGTGATCTGGTCTTTCGGATATTGGTCGCCGCGTTTTGCGATTGCCAGGTTATAGGTTTCAATTGCTTTATCGTAATTCAGCTGGTTGTAAAGGCTGTCGGCTTTGTCAATCAGGAGTTGGTATTCGTCGTTGTTCTTACGGGCTATTTCAGCGTTTGCTCTGGCAATCTGATCGCGTACGTATTGTTCTTCCTTAATTGCGAGTGCCTGGTTGTAGAGATCAATTGCTTTTGCATATTCTCCTTCTTTAAAACGTGCATCAGCTTCAGAAACAGTTAAGAAATATATTTCCTCCTGTTCCTCCTGTTCTTTTTCTGCTTTCCGTTGTTCGCTGGTTTGCTTGATTTCCCGCCCCAGTGTTCCAACCGTTCCAAATACAAACGGAATATTTCCCTGGGCAAAGCCGGATGAGAAGGAAAACAACAACGTAATAAGAGTAACAATTCTAATCATAAAGCGAAAAGACGGGATTTAACAAATTTTGTGCCACGGTTCGACACAACCACCTGCCGCGGGCACTCAGCGTGACACGAACTTCTATCTACTTCGTCGGATTCGCTATGCGCGGCCTCCAACACAGCCCTGTTGAGCGAGGTACAAGAAACCTCCACAAACTTGTATTCACAAAAGACATTTTATCACTATTTTTGAGTCCTTCAATTTATAGTCCATGCTCAAATCAATATTAGCTCTATCTGCCACACTACTCTTTCAATTTTCTGCAAACTCCCAAAGCTATTCGTTTGATTGGGTCAATACGCATGGAAATCCGAATGGTAACGACGAAGCTAAAAAGATTGTCACCGACTCACAGAATAATGTTTACGTTGCCGGATATTTCCGGGATACCGTAGATTTTGATCCCGGGACCGGAATTTTCGAACTGACATCCCCAAATACTCAGGCATCATACATTCAGAAACTGGATGCAGAGGGAAACCTGATCTGGGCGAAGAAAATTCAAAACGGGGGCTCTATAACAATAAACTCCATCATTTTAGATGAACTCTCTAACATTATTGTCGGCGGAAAATTCTTTGGAACAGCTACGTTCACTTCAGCAACAGTAAACACAAGCATTACCAGCGGTGCTTCTTTCGATGCATTCGTACTTAAATTCGACAATGATTGTGAAATTCTATGGGCAAAATCGTTTGGTAACAGTGCAGAAGAAGACATACTCTACGATCTGACGGTTGATTCAGACGGGAATGTGTACTCCACCGGCATCTTCTCCAAAACAATCGATTTTGATCCGGGATCGGGAACATTCAGTGTAACCTCATCCAGTAATTCCCAGGACGTTTTCATTCATAAATTATCTGCAGACGGAGATTTCTCATGGGCCAAAAAGATTGGTAATTCCGGTTTTGACGAAGGAGTTGATATAGTATTTAAAAACTCACAGCTTTTTATTACAGGTTGGTTTCAAAATACGGTAGACTTTGATCCTTCTTCAGCAACATTCATTGTTCCTGGTGTTGGAAGCTCCGATGTCTTTTTGCTTTCATTACTGGAAAATGGAGATTTCAACTGGGCAAAAGCGTTTGGTTCTGTTTATACGGATAAAGGTGTTGGTTCTGTTCTGGATGAAAACGGAAACATCTACCTCACGGCAACATACGATAATGAAATTGATGTTGATCCCGGAACAGGAACGGTACTATTGCCAGCTCCGGGAAGCACCAGTTTTTTCGTGGTTAAACTGGATGCCTTGGGTGAATACGTCTGGGCACAACCATTTACAGGAACTTCTACTGTGTATTCGACAGCCATAGCTGTTCATCCGTCAAATGGAATTGTTGTTGGTGGTATGTTTGTTGAATTAGTAGATTTCGATCCGGGTGCAGGCACAAACGTATTACACGGGCAGGGCGAAGCAGATGTTTTTCTGGTTCAACTGGATGACAACGGAAATTATGTTTGGGCCGGGTCTTTCGGAAACGTCGGCAGCCCGTATAACGATTTACTCCGCGATGTACACATTGATTTAAACGGAGATTTGTATGCCGGCGGCAGATATAATTATTTAGTCGATTTTGATCCGGGACAAGGCACACACCCCGTGGATGATATTGGCTGGGGAGACATTTTTGTGTTGAAACTCAAATTCAGTAATGTGAGCGTCGCTGAAAATTCGCTTCACGGTTTAGTGGTTTATCCGAATCCTGCGCGTGACAGGATAACAATCAAGCTTGACAAGATTAAGAGCACAAAACTTAAAATTTACGATATGTCGGGAGTTATTGTGCGGGAAAAGGAACTCGTTACCGGAACTTCAGATATTGAGATTCATGATTTAGCTAGTGGGAGTTATCTGTTAGAAGTTACTTCCGGTTCAGAAGCGGTAAGACAGCTTATTATCAAACAATAGAATTTCAAATGCACAAAGTATTCTATGAAACCCCTAGAATGGAAATCGAAAAGAAGTGATGTTTTGGTCCTGGTTGGGCTTTATTTTCTTATCATAGCAGGGCTTCTTGTCCTGTTCGCTTTGAGAGGATCACGATACGACAGAACAGATTCGGCTGGCAAATTCCTGCAGCATCTTGCAAGTCCATCATACATTTTAATGGCGTTCATTTTCGGAGGGCTCGCATATTCACCGCTTTTCGCCTTCAGACACAAAGTCCCGAAAAAAATAATCCTCGATCAGGAGCAAGGCGTACTCATTATTCAGCGCCGTCATCTGAAAAAAGAACAATTGATTGCTCTTGACGGTATCGGATACGTTTATTATGAGCGCGGAATTTTTGTTGTGCTGGAAATCTACCATTCGTTTGAAACAAGCCGCCGGGGATTCATACGAAAACGGTTTCGTACTATCGCGGTGCCGTTTTGGGGAATGGCCATTAACCGCAGAGATCTGAAACAGATCGTTCAGCGTTTAAAAGAACATGGCGGAATAGAAGAACAACGAACAGAAAAGCGCAGTTTGTATGACTTAATGAATGATTGACAGAAATAGCAAGACCTCAATCCTATGTCAGAAATTGAGGTCTTTTTTGTTCGGAACCATGGAAGGATCTTACCCTCAAGAATCTTTCTTCTTTTTCTTAGGAACTTTCCCACCTTCCTCGCGCGCTTCCGAAAGTCCGATAGCAATTGCCTGCTTTTTGCTTGTTAC
>CBFGMW010000235.1:0-5050 GCA_965649925.1 uncultured Fluviicola sp. | reverse complement strand
CATTCATTGTAGATGCAAATTTCGCATTGGTAATGGCTTACGATAATGGTAAGGCGAAAATGAACGGTTTCAACGGTGATGATTTCCCGAAATTACCGCCTTTGGAAAAAGGAACGAGCATTAAAGTTTCAGGAGAAATTATTTCCCGTGCTATTTCAAAAACATTATTCGCTGCCGGAAACGATGATCTTCGTCCGGTAATGAGCGGAATGTATTGCCAGTTCTCACCTTCAGATATTACGTTTGTAGCAACAGATGCTCACAAATTGGTTCGTTATACAAGAACAGATAGTCAGGCAGTTGGCGGATCGGCTTTCATTTTGCCGAAAAAACCGTTGAATTTGCTGAAAAGCAACTTGCGTGGCGACGAAGAGGTTTTGGTTGAGTACTCCGATTCAAATGCGGTATTTACGTTCGGTGATTTGGTTATGAACTGTCGTTTGATTGATGGAAAATACCCGAACTACGAAGCTGTAATTCCAAAAGAGAACCCGAATGTTTTGATCGTTGATCGCATGCAGTTATTGAGTGCAATTAAGCGTGTGAGCATTTTCGCAAATAAAACAACGCACCAGGTGAAGTTAAGACTGGCTGGAAGCGAGCTGCATATTTCCGCAGAAGATATCGACTTCGCAAACGAATCCAATGAGCGTTTAACATGTAACTACGACGGTGTAGATATGGAGATTGCGTTCAACAGCCGTTTCTTATTGGAAATGCTTGGAAACATCGATACAACTGAAGTAAAAATGGCAATGAGTGAACCAAGCAGAGCCGGTTTGTTAATGCCTTCGGGATCTGATAACGAAAACGAAGATATCCTCATGCTGGTAATGCCGGTGATGTTGAATAGATAATCACAAATACATTTTTTATAAAGTAGGGATAAGTCGCGACTTGTCCCTACTTTTTTTGTACTCTTGTGTCATGAAGAAATTCGCCCTTTTTGTTTTCGGAGCATTTTTGTTCCAGCCCGTAATTGCACAGGACGAAGAATTGCCTTTAGAATACCATGACGAAGTTCAGTACTTTATTGATTGTGTGAAGAAAAAAGATGTAACTGCTTTGAATGAGTTGATTTCTTATCCTTTTAAACGGGCTTATCCTATTCCTTCCATAAAAGATTCTGCTGAATTCAGAGCGCGATTTTCTGAAGTGTTTGATGATAGTTTAATTGCTCTGATCACAACTTCGAATGTGAAGAAAGATTGGTCGGAAATGGGCTGGAGAGGAATTAAACTGGAGAGTGGTTCCGTTTGGATTCAGTTTGATGGGTCGTTACACGCGGTGAACTATCAGTCGAAAACAGAGAAAGCAATGCAGGCCGAACTCATTGAACAAGAGCGTAAGTTACTTTATGTTAGCTTACAGGATTTTGCCTCTCCGGACCTGATAATTGAAACGAGTAAGTTCCGTATTCGTATTGATGAAATGAGCGATGGAACATACCGTTATGCATCCTGGGGAATCAATAAGCAAGTGAGCGATAAGCCGGATCTTATTTTAAAGAATGGGATTCTGGAGTTTGACGGAAGCGGTGGGAACCATCATTTTGTTTTCAAAAACAAGAACTATGAGTATATCTGCTGGATTTTTATGCTTGGGAGCGACGAAACACCTGATGCGCGTTTAGAAGTGTTAGCAGGGGAGAAGGAGATCTTGAATCAGGAAGCCAGCATAATTCGGCCTTAACAATTAACGCATTCTGGTTGCAGTACCGCTAGGACCAATCTTATAAAAAATATTCTCCAGTTCCTCTTCTTTCTCACCAATAATGGTTTCGTTTTCCATTTTGATGTCGAAATATTCATACGGAGTAAGAATTACTCCCTGATCGTTCATAACTGCAAAATTCCAGTTGTCTTTCTCGTCTATTTCTCTTTTACTCTGAACGGAAAAATATAATTGATTATTCTTTTCGCCAAGGTATTGAACCGTTTTAAAGGAGCTTCCTCCAATCAGTTTTCGTTCAACTGAAATAACTCCCTGGAAATCGGCATTGGTTTCAAATTCGAATGGAATAAGTGTGTCGGATTCAATGGTTTTATTCGGATTCGTATAGCTGAAAGCTGAGTTTTGAATCCAGTTAATGTCGCGAAGAACGATAGAATCTAAAGTGTCGCGATATAGTTCAGGGGCTTTAAACAGAAACAACCGATCGTTTAATACTTCAATAGTCTCAAATAAATAGGGGAAAAGGGTTTCTCCTTTTTCGTCTATGATGGTAGACATATCGAAAATTGTCACAGTTGCAAATCCGTTTTTAAAACTTCCAACGCTCGTATATTTTTCCGGAATTACAAAATGTCCGCGTTTGTCAATATAGCCGTAAACATCTTTTTTGGATGCTCCTGCTTTTCCTTCTGAAAACGTAGCTGCATACTTGAAACTGAATGGAATAATTACTTTTCCCGACATGTTCAGATAACCGTACAAATCATTCTTTTTCGCCGGAAATAATCCTTCTCCAAAACTTCCCAGATCCTGGTATTGAAACGGAATGAGAATACGTCCCATTGTATCAACCAGTCCATAATTAAAATCAGAATTCTGACATGCGATCAGGAGTCCGTTCCCGCTCGAAGTTATATTCCGGTAATTACACGGGAGAATGGTTTTCAGCCGTTTATTTAAGAACCCGCTGGAATAACTCCGTTCGTAACTGGTATTCTTGTTCTGTTTTACAACAATGATTCCTTCTGCAATTTCTTGGATGTGTGCGTATTGAGCCGAGATAGCAATTGTGCTGTCAGATCTCATGATCCCGTAATAACCGTTTGCAGCCTTAAATGTGAAGTAATTTCCGTTTAAAAGGGAATTGTCTGTTTGGTCTCCCTGTGAAAACACAAGTGAAGGAAATAACAGGAAGAAGGCAATGAAAAAGCGCGGCATATTATCTTGTTCTTATTTCACCTTTTTCAGACAACAAAATGGCAATACTCCGGGTTTCAGGAAAATGAGAAAATACGATTACCATAATAACAGTTATTGGAACACTCAGAATCATTCCGGTTAATCCCCAGATAGAACCCCAGAAAACAAGTGCGATAATGGTTACGAGCGGACTTACATTCAGCGAATTCCCCATTATTTTTACTTCCAGTAAGTTACTTACAATTGCCTGAATGGAAAGAAGTGTTACAAAAATAGTCAATGCGAAGTAATGATTTCCCGTTGTGATAAAGAAAACCAGCGCGGGTAACGCGGAGCTCACAAACATTCCGATTGTTGGAATGAAATAGAGTAGAAAGATGAGCAAACTCCAGAAAATGGGAGCGCCAACCGACATGAAATACAGGGTAAACCCACATAAAACAGCGGAAATAAAGGCCAGCAATGATTTCAATCCGATGTAATTGGATAATGAATGTTCTATTTTATCGAGAATCATTTTCATGCGCTCGTGGTGTGTGTACTTCGGAAATAATTTGGCTAATTTTTGCTGAAACGAGCTTTCTTCCAATAAAAGGAAAATAACGTAAAGCAAAATCAGGAAGAGATTACTGACAATTGCAGTAAGTGAATTCACGAATATGGATAAATAACTTCCAAGTA
Organism: uncultured Fluviicola sp.; assembly: GCA_965649925.1. Taxonomy (GTDB): domain Bacteria; phylum Bacteroidota; class Bacteroidia; order Flavobacteriales_D; family Crocinitomicaceae; genus Fluviicola. The sequence continues at coordinate 1,495 of CBFGMW010000235.1, read as the reverse complement.
ATTGCTTTATATCAGCGTTTTGCTCCAGATCGTCCAGAGTTACAGGAAACCACTTATTCAGTTGTGCAACCAGCACATCGAGATGCTGAGAATTTGAAGGAAGTGATTTTTCCAACTGGAAGATATTGAACTGGATAAGCCGTCCGAGAAAGATCAGGGAAACTACAAGAACAGCTGACGCTAAAATAGTCTTAACCCAAACCGGAATGAAGATTTTTATCCAGGGCACCATATCAAAAGTTGCCCGTACTTTTCGCATCAAAAGCCAAATGATCAGCGCGAAAATAAACGGAATAAGCAGGTCTTTTCCCAGTATCAAAATCAATACTACAGAAATTAAAACAATAAAACCAGCTGCTATTTTAACCATCTTTCCCATGCGAATACAAACTTAAGATAAAGCAGGCGTTTTGGAAGCTAATTTTTGTTTTTTAGCAATTACTTGAATGAAGACTTATTTCAACAACTCAATCACTCCGGCAGCACCCTGTCCGGTTCCAACGCACATGGTCACAACTCCGTATTTTTGCTTACGCCGGCGCAGTTCATTGATTATTTGGACCGTGAGTTTTGCTCCTGTACAGCCAAGTGGATGTCCGAGAGCAATTGCGCCGCCATTTACATTTACTATATCCGGATTCAAACCAACTTCACGAATTACGGCAAGAGATTGTGATGCAAATGCTTCGTTCAGTTCAAACAAATTGATGTCGTTCAAAGTCAGATTTGCCTGTTTCAGAGCTTTCGGAATGGCATCTACCGGACCAATTCCCATGATTCGGGGCTCAACACCAACAACAGAATAACTGTGCAAAACGGCAATAGGCTCTATGTTCAGTTCTTTTACCATTTTCTCCGACATCACCATAACAAAAGCGGCTCCATCAGAAGTTTGAGATGAGTTCCCTGCCGTAACACTTCCCATTGCATCGAAAACCGGGCGAAGTTTTGCCAATCCTTCAATGGTTGAGGCTCTTGGCCCTTCGTCAGTGTCGACAATGTATTTTTTAACCTGTCGTTTTTCGTTCTCGTCAAGGAAAATATTCTCTACTTCAATTGGGACAATATCATCTTTAAAAGTACCGTTAGCAATTGCTTTCAAAGCTTTTTCATGAGAGTGCAAAGAGAACAGGTCCTGTTCTTCGCGTGTAACATTGAATTGTTTGGCAACGGCTTCGGCGGTTAATCCCATTCCCCAGTACCAGGTTGGATTTTCCTTCCCGACTTTCGGGTTTGGAACAATTCTCCAGCCGCCCATTGCCATTACCGACATCGATTCAACACCTCCGGCAATAATGCAATCTGCCATACCGGCTTCAATTTTCGCTTTTGCGATAGCAATAGTTTCCAGTCCGGAAGAACAATAACGATTCACGGTCATTCCCGGAACTTTATCCGTTTTCAATCCCATGAGAGAAATCAAACGCCCCATGTTCAAGCCTTGTTCTGCTTCAGGAGTTGCATTTCCGACGATTACATCATCAATTCGTTCTTT
>CBFGMW010000234.1:0-5063 GCA_965649925.1 uncultured Fluviicola sp. | reverse complement strand
AGCTGCAGGAGCTTTTGTTTCTTCAACAACCGGAGTTTTTATTTCACTTTCTTTATTCCCTATTGTTTTGTTTGTTGAAGAAGATTGTGTGGTTCCATTGCCGGATGTTGTTCCAGTATTTCCTGCGGCACTTTCAGAACCATTTCCTGACGAAGTTCCTACAACCGGATCTTTCAACTCATCCTGAATTATTAAAAACGGATCCTCAGTGAAATAGCCTAGTGAAACTCCGGCGTGCGAGCGTTGTCGAATTATTTCGTTTCTGTTATTATCGGTTTTTACAATAACATCATTTTCCTTTTGCTCGTTCTGAGTTGTTGGTTTTGTTTCTGCAATTGATTCCGGTAGGGTTGTCAATGTCTTGTCATCAGCTATTCCGTTCGAAGAGGTTATTTGAATCTCTTGTTTCGGTTTATCTGCTTCGTTCGTATTAGTTACAACATAAGCTGTAACACCAACGGTTGTAACCGCTGCCGTACCAATTAACCATTTCGCCAAAGCAGATATACCTTTGGCAGCAACGGCACCGCCGGTCATACCGGCAGCAGCCATCTTAGCCTGAACCCCAGTCCATAGGTCTGGTCTCACCGGAGAGGCGTGGTTTTCAAATGCTTTTGAAAACAGTTCTTGTATGTTATCTTTTTCAATCACGTTCAACTTTCTCTAGTTCATTACGCAAATAAGCCCGTGCACGCGAGTATTGTGATTTCGAGGTATTCTCGGTCACTCCCAAAGTGTCGGCTATTTCTTTATGTGAATAACCTTCTATGGCAAACATGTTGAATACTACGCGGTATCCGTCAGGCAAATTGTTGATTATTTTCAACAAATGCTTTACATCCATGTCATCGAAGTTGTCATCTGTATACGATACTTTATAGGAAACATCATCTACCGAAACATCGCCAAGGGTTTTTTTGTTCTTGCGAATAGCATCCAACGCAGTATTCACCACAATTCTGCGGATCCAACCTTCCAATGAACCTTCCATTTTAAACTCAACCACTTTCTGAAATATTTTCACGAAAGCGTCTTGCAAAACATCTTCTGCTTCATCGGATTTTCCTATGTACCGGTAACATACCGACAACATTTTAGGAGCAAACTTATCAAACAACGCCCGCTGTGCTTTTGGGTTTCCTTTGGCGCATTCTTTTACCAATGTTTCATCATCCATAGCACATGCTGATTCTATAGACTGGAAACTTAGGAAAAAGGTTGCATAATAATGCAGGATAGCTGAAAAAACTGTAAATTAGGCACGCCGAATAAACATGAAACACACCCTTTTTGCCTGCCTTTTCGCATGCAGCTTCTTATTTTCAGCGTACGCCGCGAAATTTCCTCTCAAGGTTGGGGGCTATAATGCTTCTTTACAATTGAATCAAACTGTTCAAATGCCGGTTCATTTAACCGTCGCAGGAACCAGGAAATCGAAAATTATTCAAATACAGAATTCGGATGAGCTGATTAGCCTGAATTTAAAAACAACCGTTGGTGATACCTTTGTTTTTTCTTTTCCTGATTTCGATTCTGAACTTCGGGTTGTATTGAGTAAAAAATCGGTTATGGATGGTTTTTGGGTTAACCATAATAAAGCAGGAAACTATCACATTCCCTTTCATGCAGCGTATGATCCTCCTTCCGAATCTAAAGCCGGAAATGTGGCAGACCTCTCGGGAAAATGGGAAACGTATTTTTCACCCAATTCTGAAGACAAGGAAAAAACCATCGGGATTTTTGAGCAGGACGGAAATAAACTTACCGGAACGGTATTAACTGAAACCGGTGATTACCGCTATCTGCAGGGAGTAATGGATGGTTCTCATTTTTATCTATCGGCTTTCGATGGCACACATGCATTTTTACTTACCGGAAACGTAAATGAAGATCATTCTATTGAAGGTAATTTCTACAGCGGGAAACATTACCAGACTTCATTCATAGGAACATTAAATCCAACCGCCGAATTACGTAACGGTGATTCAATTACCTATGCAAAGGATGACCTGGTAACTTTTAATCTGAAAACTATTGACGGTGCCGATTATTCCTTTCCAAATAAGGAAACAAAAGGGAAAGTAGTGATCATTCAAATTATGGGGACCTGGTGTCCTAATTGCATGGATGAAACCAATTTCTATAAAGAATTGTACGCGGCCTATCACGACAAAGGCCTGGAAATTATCTCAGTTGGATATGAAGCTACAGACAGTTTTGAGGAACAAGCCAAAAAGATCAGAACCCTGAAAGAACGCCACGATCTGGACTTTACTTTTTTAGTCGGCGGAAAAGCGGATAAAGCTCTTGCCTCGGAGCAATTTGCCATGCTGAACGAGGTGATCTCCTTTCCTACTTCTATCTACATAGGAAGAGACGGACAGGTGAAAAGAATTCATACGGGTTTCAATGGTCCGGGAACAGGATCTTACTACACAGAGTATGTAGAGAAAACACATGCATTGATTCAGCAGTTGTTAGCGCAGTAAATCATAGTTTATTCTTTCCTGTGTTTTACTAAGACGGTCGAAACATAGAACTTAGCTAACCTCGACCTGAATGTTCTTTATCGGGGATACATACTATTAATGATTCACCTTTGGTCTGCCTGGTGCATTACTTAAATCCCAGGCTGTGAAGAAAACTAATTGAGCCACTCGTTCAACTTTATTGAAATTGATCTTCTCAATATCGTCTGTTGGCTGATGATAATCTTCATGAACTCCACTGAAATAAAAAATAGCAGGAATGCCGTTTTTCGCAAAATTGTAATGATCTGAGCGAAAATAGAACTGATTTGGGTCCGACAGACTATTAAATTTGTAATCCAGGTTCAAATGTGTGTAGGACGAATTGGCGTTTTCATTCGCGTTGTGAAGATCATCGCTTAGCATATTGGAACCAATAATATAGATGTAATCTACCTTCTTTTCTTCGGTTGTCATCGGGAGTTCACGGTGATCGGAATCCGGATTGAGTATATCAACTTTAACAGGTGGCTGTTTCATTGCTTTTTCTACATCTTCATGCGCAATATCATAACGACCGATCATATCAATATTTAAATCGGCAATGGTTTTATCCAACGGAATTAAAGGATGATCAACATAATACGAAGAACCTAATAATCCTTTTTCTTCTCCGGAAACTGTCATTAAGATAATTGATCGCTTTGGGCCGTGTCCGTGATTCTTTGCATCCATAAATGCTTCAGCCAATTCGAGCAAAGCAACTGTTCCTGTTCCATCGTCATCTGCTCCGTTGTAAACAACTCCATTATCTATTCCGATATGATCATAATGCGCGGTAACAAATAACACTTCACTCTTCAAGACCGGATCTGATCCTTCAATATAGGCTAACACATTTGAGCTTGTTAAGCGTTGTTCTCCTTCATTGAATTTCGCGGTTAAACGACCTGTTTCTCTCATTTTCCGCAATTTCTTGCTTTTTTTAGCGGAAATAAGCGATAAAGAATGCTTGGGAAGTAATCCGCTAATTGCATCGGCACGAACAACAATAGTAGGAATATCTTTACTCACCGGCTGATCAGCCAGGCGCATAGATTTGTTTGTGGTGTAGTGTTCCAGGTATTCATATAATGTTGCGTAATCTGAAACCACCAATACAATTGCCTGCAATCCATCGGGAGCATTTTTCTTTAATTCACCAACGGTTTCACGCACGCCCAATCCTTCCAATTGATGGATGAGAACGTAGTCCTTTTTAGTAGTATTGAATTTTGCCGATTCCTCTGTTAACATCGGTTGATCATTCAGCTCAAACAAACGTTTCGTTCCGAAATAAATGAAATCTGTTCTATAATTCAGATTGACATTATTAAAAGACAAACTTCCGCCCGGTGTTGTTTCAATAACGTCGAAATATTGTTGGTAACTCTTCATTCCGGGAACCATAGCACAACCAGCTTTTTTAAAAACCGACTCAATATATGTAGCCGACATTTGCTGACCTTTTTTTCCGGTTTCTCTTCCTTCATATTCCTCAGAAGCAAGAACGGAAAGGTGTTTCCTCAAATCTGTCGTATCAATTTTTGCAGCAAAGCGTATTGACCAGCTAATCCCCGATTCCTGGATTGATTGTCCGAAAGTAAGAATTGCTAATCCTGTGAAAAAGGTGGTGGTTAAAAATTTCATGCACAAGGAATTTTTTCAATTCTTTTTTGGTGACGCCCGCCTTCGAAAGCTGTACTAAAGAAAACGGTTACCATTTCCAACGCTTCTTCCGTAGTAATGAAACGAGCCGGAAGAGTAAGAATATTTGCATCATTATGTTCTCTTGCCAATTGTGCTATTTCCTTTTTCCAGCACAATGCACCCCGAACACCCTGATGTTTGTTAACAGTCATATTAATTCCGTTTCCACTTCCACAAATTACAATACCAATCATTCCGGGATTCGATTCAACTGCTGATGCCACCGGGTGACCATAATCGGCATAATCTATACTTTCTTCGCTGTAACATCCTTTGTCATCGGGCTCATAGCCCAGTGTTTGTAAGTGTTTCTTAACTTCTTCCTTTAACTGGAATCCGGCATGATCTGCCCCGATTGGTACTATTTTGCTCATATATCTAATTGAAAGATCAAAGGTAACCCTTATCAACAAATTGAACAAACAGTTAACAATCCGAAAAAAACATAAAACCCAAACCCCTGATTTTAAAGGCATCCGTCTTTTCACTTATACACAGGATATGTTTCCAAATTGTTAATAGCTGTTCATTCTTTCTGATAAACAAAGCTTGCAGTTCTCGAAATTCCGTTCTATATGCATTTATATTTGGATATTCAATGCGTTAGTTTCATTAATTTACATTTGTTTTTACACGAGAAAAAGAGGTCAAATGTTCATCAAATGAAGAATAAGTTATAAGCACTCGTGATAAAACCGTGATTTGTTAATAAACTCTAAACTAACTGATACTAAACACACTGCTATATGAACTAAATGTTAACAACCCAGGTCAAAAGTTCAATAGCTTATTTAAGCAAGAAAAAATGAAATTAGTTCTACACATATTAACAGCCTATATAGTAAT
>CBFGMW010000233.1:0-5074 GCA_965649925.1 uncultured Fluviicola sp. | reverse complement strand
AAAAATCGAACGGCTGTAACACGGGAAGTGATGCGGATCGTAGAAGAATGATGAATACATGCAAAACAGATGATCATACGATCCTTTCGTAAGGAATCGTTTCTTTGGAGTTCATTGATAATTGCTTCAATTATTTATGCGCTGATCTCTTTTGTTAACCAATATTGTTTCCGCACTTATGCCCTGGATTTAGGGGCTTATACGAATGCGCTTTACGATTATGCTCATTTCAGCTGGAACGATAGCAGTACATTCAATGAGGTTCCTGAAAACCTGCTGGCAGATCATTTTGATTTGTACCTGCCGCTTTTTTCGCCGTTGATTTATATTTTCGGGACATACACGCTGTTGGTTGTTCAGCTGGTTGCGGTTTTATTTGGAGCAGTTGGAGTCTATCGTTACCTGGAATTTCGTTTCCCGGAAACCGCTTTTAAGAAATTCGGTCTAGTTTCGTTCCTCATGTTTTTTGGGATTTTCGCCGCTTTTTCGTTCGATTATCACAGCAATGTTGTAGCTACTATGTTTATTCCATGGCTGCTCCTCGCATTTGAAAAAGAAAAATTCCGAAACGTATTTATCTGGACGTTTATAATCCTCATTTCAAAAGAAAACATGGCTTTATGGATTTCCTTCATCGGATTGGGTTTGTTCATCCGGAATTTCAGAAACAGGCCACGGCGTTACACAGCATTAGGAATTTCCGTCTTCTCATTGATCTGGTTTGTTTTGATTTTAGGTGTTGTAATGCCTGTTTTATCAAATGAAGGGGCTTATCCACATTTTCACTATTCCGTTCTTGGAAACAATGCCAGTGGAGCATTGAAACAGCTTTTGACTCATCCTTTAGATAATTTACGCATACTGTTTGTCAACCACACAAACGATCCGGAAAACAACTTTGTTAAAGCCGAATTTTGGATTGTAATAGGTGTAAGCGGATTTTTCTGTTTTCTAGGCAGACCAATATATTTATTGATGCTAATACCGGTTTTCGCACAGAAACTCTTTCATGATTATGTGGCCATGTGGGGAATTAATCAGCATTATGCAATCGAATTTGCACCATTAATTGTTATCGGGACATTCGAATCTATTGCGAAGATCAAAAGCAAGAACTGGATGAAAACCGCCTGTTTTGTAGCGTTGGCATGTTCCCTGGCATGTACAATCCGGGTGATGGATAATACAATTGCTTATTGTGAAAAAGCGAGAATCCGCATATACAAGGCAGCGCATTACCGCAATTACCCGATTCAAAGTGCACATACCTTTTTCAAATTCATTCCGGAAGATGCACCTGTGAGTGCAAACTCTGTTTTTATTCCGCATTTGGCGCTGCGCGAATCAGCTTATCAGTTTCCGATTATTCGTGATGCAGAATACATTCTTTTGCTGAAAACCGAAAACACATATCCGCTTTCTATTGAGGATTATAAGCTGAGAAAAGACAGTTTGCTGCAATCATCATATTGGCGGGTTTTGAAACAAAACGAAACTTTTCTGCTCCTGAAGAAAACCCATTTCAATAATCGTCCGTAATTTCAACAGACTTTAGAAATAAATTATGAAAAGAATCTATTACCTCAGTACTTGCGACACCTGCGCAAAAATATTGGCTCAGATTAAAGCTCCGAAAGACGTAGAATTGATTGATATCAAGGCTGCAAATATTGATGGTGAAACACTTGACTGGATCAAGGAAAAAGTTGGTTCTTATGAAGCATTGTTTTCAAAACGAGCAATGAAGTACAGAGGATTAGGTTTACACGAAATGGAACTTTCAGAGGAAGACTACCGCAAATACATGTTGGAAGAATACACGTTCCTGAAGCGGCCGTTCATTATTTACAATGAGAATGTTTGGATTGGCAACACGGCGAAAGTTGTTCTGGATGCCGAAAATTTCTTTGCCAAATTGTAATGTTCACGGTCGGAGATTTCATTTATTCTTTCGAAGAAGGACACTATCATATTGTCCATGTTTTGCAGGTTTCAGAAGATTATCTGGTGAAAGATCACTGGGATATTTCAAACTTGAATTGTGATGAGCTCGAAGTTCGTTCATGGGTAAAACGAGTGAGTACTGCCTTCTGTGAAAAGTATGAATTTCTGAAAAACCAGGAGTTAACGGACAGAGATCAGGAAGAAATCGTTCGTTTTCTGGATATTGAAAAAGGACTGAATGCTAGGAAGCAGCGAACAGCTTCTATGTCCGTTTTGGTCGAAACTGCGATTCAAAACCAGGATTTTCTTCACGCTTTGGAATTGCTCACTGAATGGGCCATGCTGGAGAAATATCACCCGGAAATATATTTGATACGGGAAGATTGCCTGAGAAAATTAGGCCGTTATGCCGAGGCTGACTATGAACGCCACGTTTATCAAACCTTAACGGGGAAATAGTCTTGTCGAATCTAATGTTCAAACTTCGCAATTAGATGTTTGCAACGATTATTTCCAGTCTTTTGAAGCTTTTTTAGCCAGTTTCTTACGCAGTTTCTTCAATACTTTATCACGTGAACTTGCTCCTGAAATCTTCAGCAAATCGGTATAAACCAATTCATTATTGCGGTAAAAATGAAACTCAAATGTTACAGAAACAATATCCTCTTTATATAACGGGAATAAGTTCTCAGCGGCAAGATCTTCAGTAATATTAAAGTTTTTTGAACTCGGTTTGAATGTTTTATCGTAGCCGCGAACAGAAACCAACATAAGCGTATTGTACCCTTTTTCTTTCAAAACAGTAGTCATTGAATCGGTGATCAAAACCTGCGGATCACCGCCTTGTTTCAATAAGTTTAGAGAAACTGTATTTTTTACATTAGATCGGGAAAGTGTTTCTGATAAAGCAATTTCCAGGGAAAATCTGTCCTCCTGCTTGTCTAAATGACTAACGATAACGGCATTCGTGAGTTTCAAATCTTTGGTTATGGTGCTTTTCGCAACAGAATCAGTTTGGGCAAACAATGAACTTGTTGTAATAAAAGCAAAGATCAATAAAACGTACTTCGACATATTGTGTTGGTTTTAGTTGGGGAAATTACCTAAGATGTGGCAATAAACACCGCTATTTAGCATTAATTCTCAAATTTTCTAGAAGATCTGACTTGCAATCTTCTTAACTGTAACTGAATTTGACATGGTGTAGTAATGAATAGAAGGAACTTTTGCTGCTTTCAATTCTTTTGATTGCTGGATTCCCCATTCTATGCCAACTTCGGCCACAGCTTCATTCGTTTTACATTTCAATAACTCTTTCGATAATGCTTCCGGTAAATCAATATGGAAAACCTTTGGCAGAAATGAAATGTGGTTCAACGATTGGATTGGTTTTAAGCCCGGAATAATCGGAACATGAATATCCATTTTTCTGCAGGCATCAACAAAATCAAAATATTTCTGGTTATCGAAGAACATTTGAGTTACAATATAACTTGCCCCGGCATCTACTTTTTGTTTCAAATAATGCATGTCGGTGCTAAGGTTCATCGCTTCAAAGTGCTTTTCCGGATATCCGGCTGCGCCAATACAGAAATCGGTTGGTGATAACAATACATCATCTACCAGATAATTTCCTTTGTTCATGTCTGCGATTTGTTCAATTAAATTCACAGCATACGAATGACCCTCGGGATCCGGTTTAAACGTAGCTTCCGTTTTGATAGAATCTCCTCTTAAAGCAAGTACATTATCAATGCCTAAAAACTGCAGGTCGATCAGTGCGTTTTCTGTTTCTTCCTTGGAAAATCCACCACAAATCAGATGCGGAACGGCATCAATAGCATATTTATTCATAATTGCAGCACAGATACCAACCGTTCCCGGCCTTTTTCTGATTGCAATTTTTTCAAGTAATCCTTTTTCTCTTTCCTTATAAACGAATTCTTCCCGATGGTACGTTACATTAACGAATTTGGGTTTAAATTCCATTAGCGGATCAATTCCGTTAAAGATTGATTGAATAGTAGCTCCTTTCAAAGGAGGTAAAATTTCAAAGGAAAATAGCGTGTCTTTCGCCTGGTTCAAATGTTCGATAACCTTCATGGTCGTAAAAAATCGTTTTAGGGAAGCAAAGATAACGCTTTCCTCATTGTTAAAAGATGAAGTTTGAAATTGATTTTAGGATGATTTTACCATTCAAGCAATAAAGAGTGCCGTTTACTATAAGCTTACTGTTAAAAAGTGTTGAAATTAAAATATGATGAATAAATGTGCGTTACCTTTGTATAACTCAAGTGAGAGAACAAGCGGAGTACTTTGGTATGAAACTTGTAATCCATTCGAGGTTAGTTTTCATAAGTAGTAGTAGTTTAGGTTGGAACAAGAGAGAGGCACCCGCTTCTCTCTTGTTGTTTTTATACGTTTCGTCTGAAACCGCCATAAATTTCTCCTTGAGATTCAATCCGGGAGCACTGAAAAATTACCAGGGTAATAAAATTTGTTTCGTCAAAAGTGAATTTTATTCGTTGAAAAGTGCGATTTGTTCGTTTTATTAAATTTTTTTGTTATATTCGTTCAGATGAAATTCTCCAAATAAGTTTCATCTTAGTAGTAGTAGTTAGTTTAGGTAGTGTGAAAAGAGGCTTTGGCCTCTTTTCGTCATTTAAAGGCTGAGTACTTTATTCAAATCAATTAAAACAACTCCATTGGTTCCGTAGTCTTCATAAACCAATTTGAATTTGGGAGTGTTTTCATCAATAGAATAAATCTTATCTAACTCATAAAAGAATGATTGGTTTACCTGCTTAAACGGAAGTTCATTTTTTGTCAGGGCCTTTTCAATTTCCCCGCCTGGCACAATTACCAATTTTTCAACTTTCGGGTTAATTGCAAACCTTGATTTTTCGCCTGGCTGAACAAATTCGCAGAACATGTAATCGGCGTTCATTTCATCGAAAACGATTACCAGAGCACAGAACTTCGATTTATTCGTGAATGCACAGTGGCTTGGGCCTTTCTTATCTTTCAAAGAAAGTGTTCCGGGAAGAAGCTTCTTTGACTTATTCTTATTAGTGAATGAAAGTGCGAATGTTGTATTGTTCCTCTTTTTCCAGTTCCTGTGATATTTCCA
>CBFGMW010000232.1:0-5082 GCA_965649925.1 uncultured Fluviicola sp. | reverse complement strand
GTTGGATATCCAACGCGTGTTCCGATTCCGGTTACATACTCGAACAATTGAGTAACATGTTTCAATTGAGCTCCACCACCCGTAACTACGATTCCAGCAATTAAGCGTTTCTCGTAACCAGAGTTCATGATCTCGTAATGAACCTGCTCAATAATCTCTTCCATTCTGGCCTGAATGATGCTTGCCAGGTTACGCAATGTGATTTCTTTCGAATCACGACCGCGAACTCCAGGAATCACCACTACATCCGAATCTAAACTTTCAGATGCCAGTGCAGAACCGTATTTCACTTTCAATTTCTCAGCATGGTTACGCATAATCACACAACCTTCCTTGATATCGTCGGTAATGACATTTCCTCCGAAAGGAATAACTGCAGTGTGACGAATAATTCCTTCATGGAAAATAGCCACATCTGTAGTTCCACCACCGATATCAACCAAAACCACTCCGGCTTCTTTTTCTTCATCGTTCAATACCGCCTCAGCAGAAGCAATTGGTTCCAGGATAATATCCTGAACGCTCAACCCGCTTTTCTCCACACACATTGCTATGTGCTTGGCGGCATTTATCTGACCTGTGATAATATGGAAATCTGCTTCCATGCGAACTCCCATCATCCCAACCGGGTCAACAATATTGGTTTCATTATCTACGATATATTCCTGCGGAAGCACGTGAATGATCTGTTCTCCCGGAGGAGTAACCATTTTGTACATATCGTCGATAAGGGCATCGATATCTTTCAAACTGATTTCAATTTCACCGTTTGAACGGGTCAAAATTCCGCGGTGCTGCATACTCTTGATATGCTGACCAGCAATACCAACATTTACAACTCGAATGGTCAATTCCGCATCTACTCGGTCTTGCGCTTCTTGAACCGCGGCTTTAATTGACTGAACCGTTTTCTCGATGTTCGCAACAATTCCTCGTTGCACACCCAGTGAATCACTTTGCCCCATTGAAATGATCTCCAGTTTACCGTGTTCATTTTTCGTTCCCACTAAACAGGCAATTTTCGTTGTCCCAATGTCCAACCCAACTACTATTTTCTTTTTAACTGAAGACATATCAATCCGTTATTTTCTTTTTCTTACAAACTATCTGGTCTTTGTATTTCAGATTGATAGTTTCATACTTACTCCAACCTGCATACGGCAAACCTTCCTGATAGAATACCTTTAATTTCTCCATTTTCTCCTTCACATCTTTGTCGGAATTGGCCGAACCGAAAATAATTTCCTGATCACCAACTAACGGAATCAATGTAAAACTTCCCCATCGATCACGGTGAACCTGACCGATTTGAGCCTGGAGGAATGGATCGTTACAAACATAATTTGAAATTCGATAGATTTCATCAAGATTTCGAGAACTTTTCAATGATGCATTGTTAATAATTTCCGGCACTGTAAGACTGTCATTTTTATCGGAAATGTTCCCCGAGAAAACAAGCACTCTTGCAGTAAAATTGGGCGACGGAGCCATTGTTGCGCCTTGCACATCGACGTAAAAACTTTCGCCGAATTTATTGAAAACCCGCGCAATCGGTTGTCGAACTTTTACGCGCACATCCCAAACACCTCCCAATCTTTTAAAAACTTCCACTGTTTCTACCTCATGCATCTTACGAATGAAGGCTTCAATGGCCGTTGTATTTAAGTCCTGAACCTTTTGTCCGGGATAAACTAAATTATTTCGTTTCAAGCGGGTAAGCAATTCTGTTTCTGTCAGAAAAGCATTTTCATCGATAACGGAAATAGTGATCACGGGATCTTTCACAACAGCTTCCTGTTGCTGCTTTCGCGCAAAGAACAACAACGTACTGATTGCAATAGCAAAAAACGCCCATCCTACTATCTTCCACTTACCTTTCACCTGCGTTTTTAGCTAATAATTCATGTAATTTAGGTACAATCCGATCAATATCACCTGCACCGATTGTTAAAACAACTCCATCTGAAATCTCAGCGAGATAATCCAACACTTCCTGCGGTTCCAATAAACTTGATTTACAGGTTATTTCATTCTTCAGAACATCACTCGTAATTCCCGGAATAGGTTCTTCACGAGCAGGATAAATTGGCATAATTACCGCTTCATCCAGTTTCGATAATTCAGCAACAAATCCTTCCATAAAATCGCGTGTACGGGAGAACAAATGCGGTTGAAAAACTCCAATTATACGTTTACCCGGATAAAGCAGCCTGATTGATGAAACCAGGGCGGCAATTTCTGTAGGATGATGCGCGTAATCGTCAATATAAATCAGTTTTTCAGTCCGAACATGATATTCAAATCGACGTTTCACGCCTTTAAAGCTTGCTAATCCGGAACGAATTTCTTCCCAGCTGCAGCCAAGCTCCAAACACAGTGCAATTACTGCAACAGCGTTTTCAGCGTTATGAATTCCGGGTAAACCGAGTTCGACATCTTCAAAAACACCTGTCGGATGCTCCAGATCCATCATGAAACGACCGTTTTCACTACGTAAATTATATCCGTTCACTTGTGCCACGTCGGCATTCACCCCGTATGAGATAGAACGAATTGATTCGGTTCGCAACGGTAAATTGTATTTATAAACTACGAACCCATGATCTGCATGCTTGTCGGCGTACTGCTGAAATCCTTCTTCGAAAGCTTCTTTTGTTCCGTAAATATCCAAATGATCCGGATCCATTGCCGTAATAATACTTGCAAAAGGTGACAATCTCAAAAACGAACGATCGAATTCATCAGCCTCAATAACAGTTAATTCCGAATCTGTATTGATCAATACATTTGAATTGAAGTTGGAAGAAATTCCACCTAAAAATGCGGAACAGCCTAACTTCGAATTGGAAAGCACCCACGACAACATGGTTGAAGTAGTTGTTTTTCCATGCGTTCCAGCAACACCAATTCCTTTAGAAGAACGGGTAATCAATCCCAGAACCTCGCTGCGCTTCATCACGTGATGATTCTTTTTGACGAAGATCAATTCTCCCATGGAAGCAGGAATGGCCGGAGTATAAACAACCAGCGTGTTTTCAATTTCCAGGAACGAAGCCGGGAGATTCTCACCCAGATCCGTAAAATGAACATCAATTCCTTCTGCGATCAACTCATCAGTTAACGGCGAAGGAGTTTTATCGTAACCGGCAACAGGATAATCCAACGCAAAAAAGTAACGCGCTAAAGCCGACATCCCGATTCCGCCGATGCCGATAAAGTAAAAACGTTTTATGTTGTTTAGTTCCATTTTTCTGTTTCCCTCCTTGAGGAGGGATTAAGGGAGGTGGCTGAGTTTATAAACTGAAAACTACACTTTCCACTCCCATTATCATTTTCTCTACCACCCTCCTCGGTCCTCCCTCAAGGGAGGAAGTGGCAACCGCTTCTATTTTATTTTTCTGCTACTTTTTCAATTACGTCAACTATATCTTCTGTTGCACGTGGTTTTCCCATTGCTTTTATTGCTATTGAGAGAATGCTCATTTCCGCTTCATTTCCAAGAAGCCTGATCGTTCTTTCAATCAATGTATTTTCGGCTTCGGAATCTTTCACCAAAATGGCCGCCTGATTTTTAACCAGCGCCATTGCGTTTTTGGTTTGATGATCTTCAGACACGTTCGGCGATGGAACCAAAACCACAGGTTTTCCAACCAAACACAATTCCGAGATCGACAACGCACCAGCGCGTGAAATTACCACATCTGCCAAGGCATAAGCCGCATCCATTCTCCCGATAAAATCGGTCAGAATAATTCCGGAAGCATTTTTAGAAGCCAGTTCTGTTTTCATTGCTTCGAAATAGTACTTTCCGCATTGCCAAAGTACCTGGACATTTCCCTGCTGAAGAGCTTCCAATCCAGCCAGCAAACTTTGATTCAAGGTTCTTGCCCCCAAACTTCCGCCCATAACCAAAATGGTTTTCTTGTTCGGATCGAGTTCGGTAAACAAGGAAAATGCTTCTTCCCTGCTCAATTTATTCTCAGCCAGCTCGGCTCTGACAGGATTTCCAGTCAAGTGAATACGTTCTGCCGGAAAAACAGTCTCCAACCCTTCATACGCAGTACAAACCGCAGACACATGCTTTGCAAGCAGCCGATTGGTTTTTCCGGGATATGAATTCTGTTCCTGAATTACGGTTGGAATTTTCAGGCGCTGGGCCATTTTCAGCGTCGGGCCACTTGCGTAACCACCTACCCCAATAGCAACCTGCGGATTAAAATTCTTTACAACGGATTTCGCCTTCCACAAACTTTTAAGCAGTTTGTATGGCAGCGACAGGTTTTTCACCGTTAACCTTCTTTGAAGCCCGGCAATGGGAAGTCCAATAATATTGAACCCGGCAAGCGGAACGCGCTCCATTTCCATTTTCCCATCAGCACCCACGAACAAAATATCTACTCCGGGATTTCTTTTCTCAATTTCATTGGCAATTGCAATCGCAGGAAAAATATGTCCTCCGGTTCCACCACCTGATATGATAACGCGCTCTAGTTTCATGCTATTACAGCTTCGTTGTACTTCGAAAGCGATGCTTCCTCTTGTTTTGGTTCTGTTTGTTTGGCAGCAATTCCCTGAACAATGCCAATGGAAATGCATGCCATAATCATGGCAGAGCCTCCCATAGCCAGGAATGGCATGTTTTGTCCGGTTACAGGAAAAATACCTGTACAAACCATCATATTTACTGCTGCCTGTGAAAGAAGTAAAACCCCAATTCCCAGACAGACATAAGTCTCAAAGAGATTGTCGGCCTTGAGCGCGATACGCATAATCCTATAAAGCAGAATGAGGTAAAAGAGCACCAGGATAACTCCGGCAACCAATCCGAATTCTTCAATAAAACTGGCATAGAAGAAATCGGCATAAGCTTCCGGGATAAATTCCTTCACCATTCCTTTCCCGATTCCCTGCCCGATCAATCCACCGAGATAAATGGCATTCTTCGCATTATTCGCCTGTAGATTTCCTGCAACGTCAATATCCTGATTTCCTTCCAGCTTATTATTGAAACGATTGACCCATGTTTCATAGCGCGGAAGAATATTCAAATCAGGAAGCGCCTTATGAACTCCAATAACCAGG
>CBFGMW010000231.1:0-5088 GCA_965649925.1 uncultured Fluviicola sp. | reverse complement strand
AATTTTTCATCGCCTCATCATATCACTGACTTCCCTGGAAATCCGGCACAGGTGTACTGCTTGAACTGGAAGATGTTTTAGATTGATCAAATGCTGAATTACTCGCAGCTTTCTGTGTACTTTGAACTTTGTTTCCGTCTTCACCCTGAAGATCTGATTGAACTAGGAACTCAACAGTTTCAGAACTCAAGCGGTTCATCATTGTTTTGAATAGTTCAAACGACTCTAATTTATAGATAAGCAACGGATCTTTTTGCTCATATACAGCTTGCTGTACAGAACTGCGTAAATCATCCATTTCTCTTAAATGCTCTTTCCACTCATTGTCGATCATTCCGAGAACAAGGTTTCTTTCAATAGTTGATGCTATATTTTTACCGTTTGTTTCAACCGCTTCTTTGATATTCAAATGAATGTTCATTTTCTTACGGCCGTTTGTTACATCGAACACAATTACTTCGAATTTCGAGTTGTTTGCGTAAATATCCTTTACCTGTGGCAGAATCATGCTTGCTATGCGCTCGTTTTTAGCCTGGTAATGATTCGTAACATATTCGTAAATATCTTCAATAAGATCTGCTTTACTGATGCTGTTGAATTGTTCCTGGGTAATCGGGCTGTCAACACCTAAAAGGCGCATCAGCTCCAATTCGAAATCCTGGAAAGAGCCGTTTGAATGAACATTCACGATGTTTTCAACAACATCGTAGAACATATTGGATACGTCAACATCAAGACGTTCTCCGAACAAAGCATTTCTGCGTTTTTTGTAAATAGCCTTACGCTGAGCATTCATCACATCATCGTATTCCAATAAACGCTTACGAACACCGAAGTTGTTTTCCTCTACTTTTTTCTGAGCACGCTCAATAGATTTGGATACCATGCTGTGAGAAATAACTTCACCTTCTTTCAGCCCTAATCGGTCCATAACACGAGCAATACGCTCAGAGCCAAATTTACGCATCAAATCGTCTTCCAGACAAACAAAGAATTGGGAAGATCCAGGATCACCCTGACGACCTGCACGACCACGCAACTGGCGGTCTACACGACGTGAATCGTGACGCTCGGTACCAACGATAGCCAAACCTCCTGCTTCTTTTACGCCTTCACCTAATTTGATATCCGTTCCACGACCAGCCATGTTAGTTGCAATGGTAACTGCTCCGGCCTTACCGGCCATAGCAACAATCTCAGCTTCTTTTTGGTGATACTTAGCATTCAATACCTGGTGGTTGATATTTCTCATTTTGAGCATTCGACTCAATAACTCGGAAATTTCAACTGTAGTGGTACCAACTAAAACCGGTCGGCCGGCTTCAACCAAACGCACAACCTCGTCAATAACCGCTGCATATTTTTCACGAGCCGTTTTGAAAACAAGATCTTGCTGGTCTTTTCTGGAAATTGGTCGGTTTGTAGGGATCACTACTACATCTAATTTGTAAATATCCCAGAACTCTTTTGCTTCCGTTTCCGCAGTACCAGTCATACCACACAATTTGTGGTACATTCTGAAATAATTTTGCAGGGTTACGGTAGCGTATGTTTGTGTTGCAGCCTCAACTGTAACATTTTCTTTTGCCTCAATGGCCTGGTGTAATCCGTCAGAATAACGGCGACCCTCCATAATACGGCCGGTTTGCTCGTCAACAATCTTGATCTTCCCATCCATGATTACGTACTCAACTTCTTTGTCGAATAATGCGTACGCTTTTAATAATTGGGTGATTGAGTGGATGCGCTCGGATTTTACAGAGTAATCTCTGATCAAAAGATCCTTTTTGCGACTGTATTCTTCCGCCGGTAATTGTTCTTTCTGTAATACGGCTAATTCAGTTGAAATATCCGGCATTACAAAGAAATTTCTATCGTCTTGTCCGGAAATAAGGTCAATCCCTTTTTCCGTCATGTCAACAGAGTTTTGCTTTTCATCAATCACGAAAAACAATTCTTTGTCGATCTTCTTCATGTGCTTTCCTTGCTCAGCCATGTACTGATTCTCCACTTTTTGCAATTGCGAACGAATCCCTGGCTCAGACAAGAATTTAATCAAAGCTTTATTTTTAGGTAAACCTCTGTGAGCCTGTAAAAGAGCAATACTTCCTTCTTCCAGCGCAGTTTTCACGTCTGTTGTTCCATCTGTCTGGCCTGACATCGCAATATGAAGCAGGCGTTTCGCATCAGATAAGGCTTGGTTTACATATTTACGCTGTGCTTCAACAAGGTGCTCTACACGCGGTTTTAATTCATGGAATTCATGCTCATCTCCTTTTGGAGTAGGTCCAGAGATAATCAATGGAGTACGTGCATCATCGATCAAAACTGAATCGACCTCATCGACAATTGCAAAATGGTGCTCACGCTGAACTAAATCTGCCGAGTCGCTTGCCATGTTATCTCTCAAATAATCGAAACCAAATTCGTTATTCGTACCGAATGTAATATCTGAGTTGTATGCTTTTCTTCGGGCCGGTGAGTTTGGCTGGTGTTTGTCGATACAATCAACACTTAACCCGTGGAATTGGTACAAAGGTCCCATCCACTCAGAGTCACGTTTTGCCAGGTAATCATTCACCGTTACAACGTGAACACCTTTTCCTGCCAATGCATTTAGATATACAGGAAGTGTTGCAACCAACGTTTTTCCTTCCCCTGTTTGCATCTCGGCAATATTTCCTCTGTGAAGAACGGTACCACCAATTAACTGAACATCGTAATGAACCATAACCCATTCTACAGGAGCTCCGGCTGCAGTCCATTGATTCGACCAGATTGCTTTATCTCCATCAATAGTAATTCCGTCCTTACGTGTGATCAGGTCTTTGTCAAAATCAGTTGCAATTACAACCAGTTGCTTGTTTTCTGCCCATCTTCGAGCAGTTTCTTTCACTACAGCAAAGGCTTCAGGCAGAATTTCTTCCAGCTTTTGTTCAATAACTTCATTGATTTTTTTCGACTTGGCGTCAATCTCCGTATAAATAGTCTCTTTCTCGTGAAGAGGAAGATTTACATCTTTCGATTTGAGTTTCAATTCACTAACTTCTGCTTCCAAACCGGCAATTGCATCTTTAATCAATGCCCGGAATTTGGCCGTTCTGCCACGTAACTGATCGTCAGTATCTTTCTGAACTTCCGGGTATATTTTTGCAACGTGTTCTACAACAGGCTGGTACTTTTTTCTATCGGTTGCCGATTTATCTCCTATTAGGGTTTTAATAAGTCCTTTTAACATTGTTCTAAAAAAATGAGAAGCCCAAAAATAAGCAATTATCGTTGAAGCTAGTCCGTTAGTGGTCTCCATTTGTCAGAAATTATTCCAATTTCTATTTGCTGACAAATTGGCTTAGCCGGAATCATTGAACTGACATAAGAACCGAATTAGAATTGAAAATTGAGAACGGAGAATTGAAACTTGTCGAAATTGTTTAAGCAACTGACATAACTTCTCTTTTAAATTTACATTCTCATTTTTAACCTGTCCAACTATTGATTATCTTTGCGACCATGCAAGAAATGATTCTGATTTTAGATTTTGGTTCTCAATACACGCAGTTAATTGCACGTAGAGTAAGAGAGCTTAATGTTTATTGTGAAATCCATCCGTGGAATAAAGTGCCTGAATTAGGTTCTCATATCAAAGGAGTGATTCTTTCAGGAAGTCCTTTTTCTACAAGAGACCCTGAATCTCCAAAACCAGACTTGTCTGCAATTAAAGGGGAATTCCCTCTGCTAGGAGTGTGTTTTGGAGCTCAGTACCTTGCATTAAATTATGGCGGAGATGTTCTTCCATCTACAATTCGTGAATACGGTAGAGCAAATTTGGCTTCCGTTGATAGAAACAATGAATTGGTTTCAGGTATGACTGTTGGTTCCCAGGTTTGGATGAGTCATGGTGATACCATAAAAAATGTTCCTTCAAATTATAAAATTATTGCAAGTACTCACGATGTGGAAGTTGCTGGTTATGCAATTGATGGCGAATCTACCTATGGAATTCAATTTCACCCGGAAGTGTACCATTCATTAGAAGGTCAGATTCTTTTGAAAAATTTTATTGTCGGAATTTGCGGGTGTTCTCAAAGCTGGACTCCTGATTCGTTTGTTGACAGTACTGTTGCTGATCTGAAAGCGAAGTTAGGAAGCGATAAAGTGATCCTTGGATTGTCAGGTGGTGTTGATTCTTCTGTTGCAGCAATGATTTTACACAGAGCAATCGGAAGTAACCTGCACTGTATTTTTGTAGATAACGGCTTACTCCGTAAGAATGAGTTTTCTTCCGTTTTGGAAAGCTATAAAGGGCTTGGACTAAACGTGAAGGGCGTTGATGCATCTGCTGATTTTTATGCAGCCCTTGATGGTGTAACGGATCCAGAAGCGAAACGAAAAGCGATTGGAAAAGTATTTGTTGACGTGTTTGACACAGAATCTAAATTGGTGGAAGATGCGAAATGGCTTGGACAGGGTACAATTTACCCGGATGTTATTGAATCGGTTTCAGTAAACGGCGGACCCAGCCAAACAATTAAGTCACATCACAACGTTGGTGGATTACCTGATTACATGAAGTTGCAGGTAGTTGAACCTTTGCGTCTATTGTTTAAAGATGAAGTGAGAAGAGTAGGTAAGTCTTTGGATTTACCAATGAATATATTAAATCGTCATCCTTTCCCGGGTCCCGGACTTGGAATCCGTATTCTTGGTGAAGTAACCGCTGAAAAAGTACGTATCCTTCAGGAAGTTGATGCTTTGTTTATTGACGGATTGAAAGAAGACGGATTGTACGATCAGGTTTGGCAGGCAGGTGCTATTTTCCTGCCAATTCAATCGGTTGGTGTAATGGGTGATGAGCGTACGTATGAAAACGCAGTTGCGCTTCGTGCTGTTAGTTCAACTGACGGAATGACGGCCGATTGGTGTCATTTACCGTACGAATTTCTTGCAAAAATTTCAAATAAGATCATAAACCAGGTGAAAGGAATTAACCGTGTTACATACGATATTAGTTCTAAGCCTCCTGCAACTATTGAGTGGGAATAACTGGCATTTGAATTGTAAACCGTAGAGAAAAAAATATGAGAACAT
>CBFGMW010000230.1:0-5093 GCA_965649925.1 uncultured Fluviicola sp. | reverse complement strand
GCGGTACAGATTTTTCTTTCCCGTTGCTCGTACACGCTGCAATGGTACAGATAAAAACAAAAAACGTTATAATTCTACAACTCATACAAGCAAAAATCGCCATTTTCATGCTAATCCCAACATTCTACTTACTTTTACGCGATAATAATTATACAATACAATGCCAAAAATTTCGCAGAAAGCAATAGATATGCCTGCATCACCAATTCGTAAATTGGTACCATACGCTGAAAAAGCAAAAAAAAGCGGGAAAACTGTTTACCACTTAAACATCGGTCAACCGGATATTGAAACTCCTGCTGTTGCACTCAATGCAATCAAGAATTTTGAACCAAAAGTACTCGAATACAGCCATTCAGCTGGTTTCGAATCTTATAGAAATAAATTAGCTGCCACTTACCAAAAAGGCGGATTGCCTGTAAACCCTGAAGACATCATTATAACTACAGGTGGATCGGAAGCTTTGATCTTCGGATTTATGTCGACTTGTAATCCTGGTGACGAAATAATTATTCCGGAACCGTTTTACGCAAATTACAACGGATTTGCCGTAACGGCAGGTTTGACTGTAATTCCGGTTACTGCAACCATTGAAACCGGATTTGCCTTGCCGCCGGTTGCTGAAATCGAAGCGAAAATTACTCCGAAAACAAAAGCAATTGTTATTTGTAATCCGGGAAATCCAACAGGATATTTGTATTCTAAAGCGGAATTAGAACAACTGCGCGACATCGTTAAGAAGCATGACCTATTCTTGTTTGCAGACGAAGTTTACCGTGAGTTCTGCTACGACGGCGCGCAACCTTTTTCAGTTCTGAACCTGGAAGGAATTGAAGAAAATGTAATCATGATTGATTCAGTTTCTAAACGTTACTCGATGTGTGGCGCCAGAATCGGAGCTTTGGTTTCTAAAAACAAAGAACTGATGGCTGCTGTATTAAAATTCGGTCAGGCACGACTTTCTCCTCCAACGGTTGATCAGGTAGCTTCTGAAGCAGCCTTAGATACACCACAATCGTATTTTGACGACGTTGTTGCGGAATACGTTGAACGCAGAAACATTATGGTTGACGGATTAAATGCTATTCCTGGTGTTTTTTGTCCGAAACCAAACGGTGCTTTCTACTGTGTAGCAAAATTCCCTGTCGACAATGCTGAAAAATTCTGTCAGTGGTTATTGGAAGACTTCGAATTCGAAGGCCAAACAGTAATGATGGCTCCTGCAAACGGATTTTACGCAACTCCCGGAGCCGGAGAACAAGAAGCGCGAATTGCATACGTATTGAATCAGGATCATTTAAAAAATGCGGTAACCTGCCTGGCTGAAGCCCTGAAGGTTTATCCCGGAAGGACAAACTAAGAATGGAACTTCTACTCATATTGATTTTAATCTTGCTGAACGGAGTGTTCTCCATGGCTGAAATTGCCACTGTTTCCGCAAGAAAATCAAAACTTGACGCTGCTGCAAAACGAGGCGATAAAAGTGCGAAAATGGTGCTGGAAACCATGCAGTCGCCTAATCGTTTCCTTTCTACGGTTCAAATTGGTATTACACTGATCGGAATTTTGACGGGTATTTTTTCAGGCGAAAAGATGACCACAGACATTGAAGGATTCTATAACAGCTTTGCTTCCCTGAAACAATATGCTCACTTCTTATCTGTTACATCGGTAGTTGTGATTATTACATTCTTCTCACTCGTATTGGGAGAACTTGTTCCTAAAAGGATTGGTTTAACAAACCCTGAAGCTATTGCTAAAACAATGGCGCGGCCAATGAAGATCATCTCGCAGATTACTTCTCCATTTGTTTGGTTGCTGACTATTACTTCCGATTTACTTTTGAAAGTTTTACGTGTCAAGCAATCTTCGGAAAGTAAAGTAACAGAAGAGGAAATTAAAGCTATCATCCAGGAAGGTACCGAAGGCGGTGAAGTTCAGGAAATTGAGCAGGATATTGTGGAACGTGTTTTTCATCTGGGCGACAGAACGGTAAGTTCTCTCATGACACACAGAAACAGCGTTATTTTCATCGACATTAATGATAGTCATGAAGAAGTACGTGAGCAGGTGGAAAAAGAAATCCACTCTGTTTACCCAGTCTTCGATGAAGAACGCGAGCATGTACTTGGCGTGGTTCTTTTGAAAGATTTGTTCCGTACAATCAACCTTCCTGATTTCAATCTAAACGATCTGATGTTGAAACCTCATTTCTTGCTGGAAAATATCTCTGCCTACGAAGCTTTGGTGCATTTTAAAGAAACGAAGACGCATTATGGAATCATAACAGATGAATTTGGTCAAACGCAGGGAATTGTTACTCTAAATGACTTACTGCAAGCTCTTGTTGGAGATTTCAATGATTTCTACGCTGAAGAATTTGAGTTCGTGGAACGGACCGACGGTTCGTGGTTAATCGATGGTCAATATCCTATTGCAGAATTTTTCCGTCGATTCAACCTGGAAGATCAATTGACGGATTTGCCGTTTACAACATTGGGTGGATTAGTTCTGAACGAATCGCGCTCACTGCCTATAACCGGACAAGTTGTTACGTGGCTCAATTTCGAATTGGAAGTTGTGGATATGGACGGAGCGCGCATTGACAAGATTTTGGTTCGTTTGATGGAAAAAGACTAAAATGACGAAAAAGGAAAAAGCGAAATTCGTTATTGAAGAACTTGAAAAAGTATATCCGGAAACTCCTGTTCCACTTGATCATACCGACGCGTACACACTTCTTATTGCCGTATTGCTAAGTGCACAATGCACAGATGTTCGTGTAAATCAGATTACGCCATTACTGTTTGCAAAAGCCCGGAATCCGCAGGCAATGATTAAATTAACTCCGGAAGAAATTCGGGAAATCATTAAGCCTTGCGGGCTTTCTCCACGAAAATCGCAGGCAATATATGATTTGTCGCACATGATAATAGACTTACATGGTGGAGAAGTTCCTGACAATTTCGAAGATCTGGAAGCAATGCCCGGAGTTGGCCATAAAACAGCTTCGGTAGTTATGTCGCAGGCGTTTGGAGTTCCGGCTTTTCCGGTAGACACACACATTCACCGTTTAATGGTCCGCTGGGGATTAACGTCCGGTAAAAACGTAGAAGAAACCGAGCGTGATGCCAAGAAACTCTTCCCGCGGGAATTGTGGAACAAACTGCATTTACAGATCATATTCTACGGCAGAAGTCACAGTCCGGCTCGTTCACCAAAAGCCGAGATTGATTACATTACCAGAACCATTGGTACAAAAGCCGCTTTGGCTGAGTTGAAGTAGTAGTTTTCGATGTACGGAATCATCTCTTCACGGATATTATTCGAACGATATGATTACTTTAACCAGATTCTAAATTTCATTTTATGAAAACAACAACTGCCATTTTCGGTATCATGACCTTGCTCTCATTTACAGCAATCAACAGTTATGCAGGTATTAACTCGGTTGATCTTCCAAAAACAAGTAAAGGTCCAATCCAAAAAATCAGTTCCAAAGAACTAAAGATCACAATAGAGCTGCCATCCACAATGGTTGAAACCGACGAACTGGATTCCGGAGTTCCTTTCCAGTACATGGATGCTACGAAAGAACTCTATATCATTGGGAATAGTGAACCGGCCGAAGAAGCAAAAACGGCGTTGAAAGAAATGGAGATCTACGACGAAAACAGCTCTCTGACCGAAAACTATTTAGACTTCACTATCAGTTTGATGGAAGATAATGGAACCACTTTAACGAATCAATCCGATATAAAAGAAATAAGTGCTAAAAATGTCAAAGGGAAGTTCATGAGCGTGGACGGAAATGTTCCCGGAATTGATTATGAAATCTCCTATTGGTTAGCAGCATTCGAATATAACGGGAACATTTATAAATTCATTTTCTGGACCCTGGAGAGTGAAAAATCAGATGTTCAAAAGATCGCCAAAAAGGCATTCGAATCCATTACATTTATTTAGAACGATGAAATTGTTCTAAGAAAAAAGCTGTGCCGGAAAAAAATAATGTCTATTATTACGGCACTAAAACTTCTATTATGAAAATCACAAAAATGCTTGTCGGATCGTCAGTTTTGGCATTCGTTCTATCCATTTCGCTCGTTAGCTGTGGCGGAGGATCTAATGCTAAAGCTGAACTTGACAAAATGTTGAAAGAACAGGAAGAAGCAAAAAACGCAACTCAAACTGTTACTTCCGATTCTTTGTCCATAGAAATGGATATTCCTGTTTCGATGAGTGCTACAACCGAACTTGATGCCGGTGTTCCTTTCCAATACATGAACGGAGCTGAAGAGATCTATGTAATTGGGAACCGAGAAAACGCTGATGTCGGGAAATCGGCATTACAGTACATGGACCAATTCGATGAGAGCAAAAAACTGGACGAAAACTACCTGAATTTTACTATTGGATTAATGGCGGAAAACGGAACTGTTTTGAGTAACAAATCCGATATTAAAAAAGTAAAAGCGAAGAACGCAGAAGGTGTTATGATGCGTGTAGACGGGAAATTAACTTCGATCATTTACCCGATCACGTACTGGGTTGCTTGTTTTGAAGCAAAAGGAAACGTGTATAAATTCATTTTCTGGACACTTGAAAGTCAGAAAGAAGATGTTGAAAAACGTGCTTTGAATGCGTTTGAATCGATTAAGTTTAAATAATCAAAAGAAAATAGATATCAGAAAACAGGGAATAGAAGAAATTTATTCTCTGTTTTTTTTTGATCAATTTTATCCCGCTTTAACCAACACAAGTCCCAAACCCACAGAATAAGCAACCATGAATAGAAAAGCGTATAGTTGAGGGCATCTGCATTTTTTAAGTGTTTTAAAATAATGTGTTAGATCTTCTTCATCAAGTTCCTGAAGCATCTTCTGAATTTTAAAGTAGCCGTTATATCTTGTTCGAACATTATACTTTAAACACATTTCCTGCTGTAATTTCATTATCTTCAAATTCTTATACAAAGCAAAAAAGAAAGCTGCAAAAACAGGAAGTACTATTAGTAGTTTCATGATTAGAGAAGTTTAGATTGCCTTATTTCATTCATTTAATATACCCCATTTTTGTTCTGATGATTCCCA
>CBFGMW010000229.1:0-5094 GCA_965649925.1 uncultured Fluviicola sp. | reverse complement strand
ATTGGAATACTGCAACTCTACGGGGTTGAATTTTTTCGTACGACTACTTACAAAATCGAGAAACAAAGGCGGCGACTGCGTTTTAGTTCAGTTGCAACCGGCAGTAGAGAAACTGTTCAGTCTCTCAAAATTAAATGAAATTTTTACCAGCTACGATTCTGTGGAAGACGCAAAATCAGGCTATAACACAATGATATGAAAGTAGATGTACTTTTAGGTTTACAATGGGGTGACGAAGGAAAAGGAAAAATCGTTGATGTACTAACTCCCACTTACGACATTATTGCACGATTCCAGGGTGGTCCGAATGCAGGGCACACATTGGAATTCGAAGGAATTAAACATGTATTGCATACTATTCCTTCCGGAATTTTTCACAGCAATGTTATAAACCTGATTGGAAACGGAGTGGTAATTGATCCGGTGGTTTTTCAAAAAGAACTGGACAAATTAGCTCCGTTCAACATTGATATTAAATCGCGTTTGGTGATTTCAAAAAAAGCACATCTGATTTTACCAACTCACCGTTTGTTAGACGCTGCTTCTGAAACCGCAAAAGGAAAAAACAAAATTGGTTCAACTTTGAAAGGAATCGGACCAACATATATGGATAAAACAGGTCGTAACGGTTTGAGAGTAGGAGATATTTTCTTGCCAAACTTCAAGGAAAAATACGACACGCTTGTTGAGAAACACAAAAACATGTTGAAACACTTTGATGGTTTCGAATATAATTTGGCTGAATTGGAAGGTCCGTGGATGGATGGAATTAATACTCTTAAAAACTTAACAGCTGTTGATTCTGAGCATTATTTGAACGCTGCACTCAAAGCCGGAAAGAAAATTTTGGCTGAAGGAGCTCAAGGGACCATGTTGGATATTGACTTCGGAACTTATCCGTATGTAACTTCTTCGAATACAGTTACGGCAGGAACATGTACAGGTTTAGGAGTTGCTCCTACAACAATTGGAAACGTTATTGGTATTTTCAAAGCTTATTGTACACGTGTTGGTTCAGGACCATTCCCTACAGAACTGGAAGATGAAGTTGGTGAAAAAATCCGCCAGGAAGGACGCGAATTCGGTTCTACAACCGGTCGCCCGCGCAGATGCGGCTGGATCGATCTTCCGGCGATGAAATACGCTATCATGATCAACGGGGTAACAGAACTTTCTATGATGAAAGCAGATGTTTTGGATAAATTTGATACGATCCGTGCTTGTGTAAAGTACAAGATCGACGGCGTAGAGATGGATTATCTTCCATACGATATTGACGGAGTGGAAATTGAACCGATCTATGAAGACATCAAAGGCTGGAACAAAGATTTAACCGAAATTACCTCATACAATGATGCTCCCGAAGAATTAAAAGCCTACGTCAAATATTTGGAACAACATTTGGAAGTACCGGTTACGACCGTTTCAGTTGGGCCGGATCGAAAACAAACATTGGCAACACGATAAATCTCATTTTATAAATGAATCGTTCAAACACATTTCTTTTAAAAATTGCGCTCCTGGTCAGCGCAATTTTTGTGTTTGAAAACTTTTCGTTTTCCCAGGGCGACTGGCTCGAATTAATGCCGGGATCCAAACGGCTTTCTTATGATGACCGATCAGGATTAGAGCGTTTAACCGGAACATTGGTCTTCAAATACCAGGGCAATATCATGTATTGTGATTCCGCTCATTTGAAACGCTCAACAAAAGAAGTTTGGGTTTACAGCAAAGTTCAGTTAAACAAACAAGACTCACTCAACTTGTTTTGTGATTCGCTTTACTATAACGGTAAAACAAAAAAAGCTAAACTTTGGGGAAATGTGCGGGTTCGTGACCGTGAATACAAACTCACCACCGACACTTTAGAATACGATGCAAAATCGTCAAAAGCAATATACAGAAACGGTGGAAAAATTGAGAACATAACCAGTTCCGAAGTTCTTACCAGCAAAGTGGGCTATTTTTATCCGAACACAGAGGAAAGCTTCTTTAGCGGAAATGTAGTTTACAAAAGTCCGGACCTCAAAATGACTACCGACACACTGCATTACGATTACCTCATCCATCGCGTGTTTTTCTACGGGCCCACAAAAATTGTCCATCAACCGGTTCAAAAAAAGGAAAAAAGCACCATTATGTATTGTTCCTCGGGCTGGTATGATGTAACCACTGATGAAGGTGTTTTACAAAAAAATGCGCGCATTGAACAAGAATCAAAAACCATTGTGGGCGACAGCTTGTATTACGCTCCAAAGTTAAAACTGGCGATTGGCAAAGGCAACGTTATCATTACGGATACAATCCAGAAAATGGAATTGCGCGGCGGCTATGTAAAAAGTGACGAATTAAACCGGATTGATATTGCAACCGACTTTCCTTTAGTGGCCTTGCAAAAAGGAAAAGATACGTTATACATTCGTGCCGACACATTATTTCATTACAAAGACTCACTCCTGAAAACTACTACCATTCAGGGATACAAAGACGTTAGAATCTTTAACCGGCAGGTTCAGGGAAAAGCAGATAGTTTGATCTTTGATAAAGCAGGATTAAAACTGAATATGTATGGCGATCCATACTTCTGGAGCAATAATTCAGAATTGTCGGGCGATACGCTTACCGTTTACATGAAAAACGATACGGTCATCGAAAAAGTCCACATGCGGAATAACGCATTTTCCGCTAACCAGGTAGACACTGCAGGCTTATACAATCAACTTTCAGGCAAAGAAATCTGGGCTTATTTCCAGCGAAAGCCAGGCGAAGATCACGAATTGGTTAAAGCTGAAGTGATTGGTTCTGCATCAAGTATCTATTATCCGGAAGAAGAAAAGAAAGAAGATTCGATCATAAAAGTCATTCGAAAAGGAATGAATTATATGGTAGCCGGAAAATTTGTTGTTTACCTTGATTCGGGAGAAGTAAAACGCATTTCGTTCATCAATCAACCCGACGGGCACTTCTACCCGATGACAGACCTGGATAAAAACATGCAATTCCTCAAAGGATTCCAATGGAATCCGGCTCTGCGACCGAAATCCTGGGAGGAGTTACTGCAGAAAACAACCATTGAAGAAAAACCGATTGTTCCTGACGAAGAGGAGACTACCATTTCCCCAAAATAATCCTTATTAAGGATGTTTTCAGATCCTGGAAACAAGAATTTGTCTTACTCCAATATACGACACATGTCGTATTGCCCTGAACCTGCTCATACTGCAACTTTGTTCTATAAAACAAATCAGTATGAAAGCGACCCTTTTTGCATTAACATTTACGCTCAGTTCACTATCATTTGGGCAAGAAGTGCAGTACAAAATTACAAAAGACGATCCGGCAGATGTCAACAATTTCTACGTGAACTTCGATCTTCTTCAGACAGAGTTCCCGCTAAAGAACATTACCGGAACTTCATTCGCAATTGGAGTTAGTCCTTATGCATGTTACAATAACAAATTAGGTTTAGAAGCAACATTCAGAAGAGGCTGGCTGAATTTAGCCGGTGTTCCGCGGGTAAATTTTGAGCTTGGAGGATTCTACAATATCAGACAGAAAACAATAACCCGCAATCAGCGTGTGATTCTTTCACAAGAGGAGTACACAAGCGGTGGAAAAGATTATGTTGAAACGAAATCCATTAAAGTTCCAGCTCAGAACATGCGTTCCATGGGTGTTCGTGCAGGATTTCTAACTAATAAAGAAGTATACGGCCCCGACGATCATCCGACACTTGACGGAACATACGATTACCGCTGGTCGGGAATTTACGCCGGAATTCAACTGACTTCTCAAATGAACCTGCGCATGAACACTGATAATTTTGGGGAAGCAGGATCCGGATTCATTCGTCGCTATTATGCAGATGTAACTTTTCATCCCATTGCTTCCATTCGCGAAATTGGCGCAACAACCAAACTGAATACTTCCATCGGCAGAATTGGCGTACGCTGCGGATTAATTGCAATGCCGGCTGAACGAAGAAAACTGCAGGCTCCCATTTACATCAAAACAGAAATTGGTTTCCGTCCGCTTGACGGCGCGTTCATGAATGTTTCTTTCGGAGTGAATTTCAAAAGAAAACTCAACAAGTTAGGAGTTCAGGAAGTGAAACGTGAAACTGAGTAATCATGAAAGGTATTGTGATACTTTCCTCCATTATCTCCGTATTTTCTTACGGACAAATGGAAAACGTCGGCAGCTTAGCGAATAGTCAATATGATGAACTTTCTCCATACGTCACTCCCGACGGAAGTAAATTATTCTTCATCCGGGAAGCGCATCCGGGAAATACAGATTTTGGTGATACGCAAGACATTTGGTGGTGTTCTTTAGAAAATGACCAGGTTACTTCGGAAGCAAAACATTTAGGATTTCCGTTCAATACATTACAGAAAAATGATCTGTGTTACCAATCGCCCGACGGACAAACCCGGGTGATCAAAGGCGTTCTCGACAATGTTGGAAAATTCAAGCGATCAGGTTATTCCATCAGTAAAAAAACGGAAAAAGGATGGTCAGACGCGGAAGAAATGCACATTAAAAACTACGATTTCATGGTTCGTGGAAAATATGTAGATATGTGTATGGCGCCCGGAGGAAATGTGATGATTCTTTCATTTTCTGAAAAGAAGAATAGTCCTGATTCTGAATTGTACATGTCGCGAAACACTGGTGGAAACGACTGGACGAAGCCTGAAAAACTAAACTTCACAGTTCCGGGAGATTTCGGCGGATTTGTAGCAGCAGATGGAAAAACGCTGTATTTCTCAGGAGTTCGATCAAATGGTTACGGAAGTTCAGATATCTATGTAGTTCATCGTACTGACGATACGTGGTTGAATTGGTCGGAACCGGAAAACCTTGGTCCGGAAATCAATACCGCTGAATGGGACGCTTACTTCATCGTTTCTCCAACAGGAAAACATGCGTTTATGACCAGCACACGCGACGGTTCTAACGACATTTACAGATTTTCGCTTGAAAAAATCAAAGAAGAAAGCAAACCGGATCCGGTAATTATTGTGTAATGAAAAGTTCAGAATTCAGAAACCGGAGCTCCCCTATCGGCCGATTTGGTTTACACTGATTTGG
>CBFGMW010000228.1:0-5100 GCA_965649925.1 uncultured Fluviicola sp. | reverse complement strand
CCGGGGTTGGTGTTTCAAAGCCGATGTGATAAATTGCTTCTAATACCGGTTCGTTTAGGCCTAAATCATTAAAATTCATTCTGCAAATTTAACACAATAAGACTGTTTTCTACTATCCTAAAGATCGATTGATTATCTGTTAGTTAGCTAACCAAATAAAACCAATTTGAAAAAAAAAATAATTGTTGATTATTTTAGGTAATGATGCAACCAAATCCTTCGTAATTTCGTTTACTAAAAAGGTTTAGTAAATATTTAGTTATGCGATTTATTGGAATATTAATAGTAGCTATGACATGGATAGGCTCGAGTGCTTACGGGCAGTGTGGCTCATTTCCTGTTTTGGATCTTGGAAACGATGTAATGCTTTGCCAGGGACAAACTGTGGACTTTACAGTTCCTGCAGGCTACGACTTTCATTCCTGGAATGTCACCAGCGGAAATCCTGCTACCGTGACAATAAGCGGAACACAAACTGTTATCCTCGAAGTTCAGAATTCTACCGGAAACTTAGTGGTTAATGGTGATTTCGAAGCAGGAAACACAGGGTTCACTTCACAATATAATGCTCCGTCAACACCACCGCCCGGAAATTGCTGTGGTTTGCTGAGTAATGCCGGTGATTATGCCATTACAACCAATCCAAATATTGTGCATACAAATTTTGTAAATTGTGTTGATGTTACTGCAACCGGACCGGGAAATATGATGGTGGTAAATGGATCAACTATTGCGAACACAATTGTGTGGGCACAAACAATATCCGTTTCTCCCAACACCGACTACAACTTTTCTGCATGGGTTTCCAGTTTGGAAAACACCAATTCAATAAATGTATCCCACTTACAGTTTTTTATTAACGGAGTTCAGGTAGGACCAATTTTCCAACCGTCTTTGACAGGCTGCAGCTGGCAGCAATTTTTTGAAACATGGAATTCAGGTATTGAAATCTCTGCGGATATCAGCATAATTGCTCAGAACAGTGCCGGAAATAATGATTTTGCTCTTGACGACATCTCGTTCAGTGCTACATGTGTTCAATCAGATACAGTTGAAGTTGTACTTGATCCCAGTTCAATAAATGCCGGTTCAGACATTGCTTTCTGCCAAAACGAATCTGAAAGTTTAACTGCAACGGCAAACTTCCCCAATCCAAATTTCACGTGGGAAACCGGGGCTACAACTGCAACGATTACTCCAACAGCAAGCGGCTATTATACGGTTTCAGCAACCAGTCCTTCGGGATGCTTTCTTTCTGATTCTGCCTTGGTAACAATTACGCCAATGCCTTGGGATTTTGATATTGTAGATTCACAACCAACAAGCTGCGGAGTTAACAGCGGTGCTGTTTTCGCCGTAATGAACGGAACATTTAATGATCCGCCATATTATACCTGGAACGGTCCGGGAGCAAACAACCCCAACCAGGTAGATGCTTCTGTTTGGCAAAATTTATCTTCTGGTTGGTATTACATCCAGGTTGAATCTGCCGGTTGTTACAGATACGACTCTGTGTTTGTTGATGTGAGCAATCCGCCGGTTGCAGGAATTGGCGCAACTCCGCTTTCAGGTGATGCTCCATTGAATGTGACTTTCACAAACTCAAGCACGAATTCAACATCTTATATATGGAGTTTCGGGAACGGAAATACTGCAAATGCAAATGATCTTTCCGGTCAGCAGCAAACATACACTGATCCGGGTGTTTACACAGCTTATGTGGTTGCCGAGCAAGGAAACTGTGACGACACTGCATTTATTACAATTGTTGTAAACGAGCCGCCGGTTCCGCCAATTCCGCCGGTTATTGTTCCTGTTGATCTTTCTTACCCGAATGTTTTTACTCCGAACGGTGATTTGAAAAACGATTTCTTCGAATTTGATTTATTGAATATCAAGGAAATTGAAATTTACGTAGTGAATCGCTGGGGTGAAACAGTTTTCAGCAGTACTGACGTTAATTTCAAATGGGACGGTAAAATTAACGGCACACTCGCTACCGAAGGCGTTTATACATTTGTTTATAAAGCAACCGGTGCTCAGAACGAAAATTTAGAAGGACAAGGATTTGTACACTTAGTGTACTAACTTCAGATATGGAACAAAAAGGTCGGGGCGAATAATTATTCGCCCCGACCTTTTTGTTCCAACTTTTTTATAAGGCTTTTTATTCTTTAGACTATGCGTTCGCCTTCGGATTTGCAAACAGTTTCACATCCGATTCCTGAATTTCCTGGTCACAAAGAATTACCAATCGTTCAATGATGTTTCTCAGCTCACGGATGTTTCCGGTCCAATCTGTATCTTTCAAAGCGGCAAGTGCGCCTGTGGTAAGCGATTTTCTTGGAATTCCATGTTCAGCACAAACAATTGTCAGGAAATGTTCTGCCAAAAGCGGAATGTCTTCTCTGCGTTCATTCAACGAAGGAACATGAATCAGGATAACCGCTAAACGGTGATACAAATCTTCTCTGAATCGTCCTTCCTCTATTTCTTTTCGTAAATCTTTATTTGTTGCAGCAACAATTCGTGCATCAATTTTAATATCGCGCTCACTGCCTACTCTTTGAATAACGTTCTCCTGTAACGCGCGCAGCACTTTCGCCTGAGCAGAAAGGCTCATATCTCCGATTTCGTCGAGGAACAATGTTCCACCGCTTGCCAGTTCGAATTTTCCTTTCTTATCCTTTACAGCTGAAGTAAATGCTCCTTTTTCATGACCAAACAATTCACTTTCGATCAATTCGCCAGGAATTGCAGCACAATTCACTTCAATGAAAGGCATTTTCTTCCGGTTAGAATAATCGTGAAGTGAGCGGGCAACCAATTCTTTCCCCGTTCCGTTTCCACCGGTTACTAAAACACGTGCATCTGAAGCGCCAACTTTTTCGATCATTTCCTTGATCTTGTTGATTCCTTCTGTTTCGCCGATAATGGAAGAACCTTTGAAACGCTTAACAGTAGTTTTCAACTGTTTTGTTTCTTCCACCAAACCAACGCGCTCTTTTGCATTTCGAACGGTAACCAAAATCCGGTTCAGGTCTAACGGTTTTTCAATGAAATCGAACGCACCTTTTTTAATAGCCTCAACCGCATTTTCGATACTTGCATGACCAGAAATCATAATTACAGGAGCGTCAATTCTCGCTTCATTGAGTTTTGCGAGCACTTCCATGCCATCCATTTGCGGCATTTTGATATCGCAAAAAATAATGTCGTATAACGAATTCTTCGCTTTATCAAGTCCTTCTATTCCGTTCTCAGCCTCATCAACATGAAAACTTTCAAATTCTAAAATTTCTCTTAATGCGCGTCTGATCGCACGTTCATCATCAATAATTAAAATTTTCGCCATTTGATTTTTGAATTGTCGCTCGAAGATACATAAAATGAGGGATTCTTGAAATTCGAAACACCTGTCATGTTGATGAAAATCAATCCTGCTTCGTGAATCGTTTTAAAACCCCTTCTTTCAGGGAACAAGGGGAGATTACGAACGATTTAAAATCGAACTTATCAAGAATCCATTTGGTTTTTAACGCGGCTATCGGTGCCATTTTTCTTCGAATCGGAATGATATACGGATGTTGCTCTCGCTCTTCTAAGGTAGAGTCAATAATCCAGTCGAGTTCTTTTCTCAAATCATCAACCGGCATGTGCTGAACTTCTATTCCTTCAGGAAAAGACTGCTGGTACAGCATTTCATAGAATGTCTCAAAACTTCCGCTTGCGCCAACCAGCACGTCAACCTCGCCGAATTTTTTCAGAGCAGTGCCTTCTTCTTCGAACCAGGCCAGCAATGTTTGTTTTTCGCTTTCCAATAACGGATCGGAGCAAGGGAATTGCTGAATAGCGCGTGAAACACCAATATTCAAACTGCACGACTGCATTTCTTCACCTTCGGCAACGCGAATAAATTCTGTGCTTCCACCACCAATATCCATAATCAGCGAAGGTTTTTCGAAATTGTAACTCCAGCTAACCCCCTGGTAGATCAATTCTGCTTCGGCCAATCCGTCAATAATTTCAACTTCAATAGAAAACCGTTTGAACAATTCTGCCGTGAAAGCATAACCATTCTCGGCATCGCGTATTGCTGAAGTGCCGAATCCCATTACTTCCTGGACTTTATATGCTTTACAGACTGAAAAAAAATGTGTGAAAGCCATAAATGCACGTTCTTTGGCGTCATCACTGATCTTATTCTCAATAATTCCGCCCATTCCCAAAGCAACTCCTTCCTTTACATTGCAAACAACGCGAAATCCGGTCGCATCTGTGTCTGCGATCAATAAATTGAAAGTATTCGTTCCTAAGTCAATGATCCCAACGCGCATTATTTCATTTTTAGCCAATTAATGATTGTTCTTAGGCGCACGGAATGCCCGAATTGCAGCAGTCCGTTTTTATAAAGTCTTCCGGCAACCCAAAGCATCAGCACAGCCGATAACAATGTTACAATTAACGAAATATACACCTGAATTCCTTCTCCCGGACCAAATCCCTGGGCTAATTTAACCATCATTACAATTGGGGCCGTAAAAGGCAGATAACCGTAAAATGTGCTGCTGGCTGCTTCCGGGTGAATTGAAACCGAATAACCGCAATAAAGGGAGAAGCACAATATCGCAATCAAAGGAAGTAAGAATTGTTGTCCGTCTGATTCTGATCCTGAAACGGCGCCAAGTGCAGCAAAAAAAGCTCCGTAGAACAAATAGCCAACAATAAAGAACAAGAAGAAGAACGGCAAGATGTAAGCATATTGGATACGATCGAATACCAGAACAATAAACTCATTGGTAACCGAATGAACCTCCGCCACAGCATCTGTCGGACTGAACGTATCTACAAAAATTTGTTCACGCAGAAAGTACAATCCGGCGCTTATGAATGTGATCCAGACAATAAATTGAATAAATGCGCTCAGGCCGATTCCCAGTATTTTTCCGAAAAGCATTGCCCTCGGAGTAACTGAAGCGAGCATCACCTCTACTACCCGATTCGATTTTTCTTTGGAAACCGAACGCAGAATGGTCATTCCGAAAAGGAAGATGAAAACGAAGATGACAGTTCCAAAGAACAATCCGACCCAAGACGACA
>CBFGMW010000227.1:0-5104 GCA_965649925.1 uncultured Fluviicola sp. | reverse complement strand
GGTGGTGTTCGGGACATTATGATTGATGGAAAAACGGGGTTTGTTGTTCCAAAAAATAATGCTGATATGTTTGCTGAAAAGCTGGAGATTTTGATTACTCAAAAAGAAATTCGCGAAAAAATGTCACAAAATGGCTGGAACTTCGTAAGAGAACAATTCCATTATGAAAAATTGGTCTCGAATATGAGAACTTACTATTATTCATTACTAAATGACAAAAAGAAATGAAGCTGATCCGTGGCGGAACACTTGATATTAAAAAAATGATAATGACGAAACGAATCATTCTTCAAACAATAGTTGGAATTCATTTGCTGTTATTCGGATGTTTAACATCCTGTAATATCAACAGGAATCTGATGTTCAAAACTCCAAAAGGAGTTACCGTTCAGAAAGACAGTATTCCATTGAAACCATTACTGGAGTATACTATTTCAAAAGACGATAAATTTACATTTCAACTATATACCAATAACGGCGAAGAGATTATTGACGGAATGTCCGGAATAAAAACTGAAACATCCGTGAAAACAAGCATTGAATATGTTGTTAGAAGTAACGGAAGCGCAGATCTTCCGATTATTGGAAGCGTTCCCGTTTCAGGATTAACAGTTCAGCAGCTGGAAGACACTTTATCAAATCGATACGAGAAAAAAAACGGCTACATTGATCCGTTTGTGCAGGTTAAACTAACCAATCAACGGGTTATTGTTTTTCCGGGAAGCGGCGGCGATGCGAAAGTAATTTTACTTCAAAACAACAATACCACACTCATGGAAGTGATTGCGCAGGCCGGCGGAATTGCAGACCGGGGAAGAGCTGACAAGATCAAACTTATGCGTACCGATAACGGAAAACGCACTGTTTACGAAATTGATCTTTCTACCATCGACGGGCTGGAAAAAGCAGATTTGATCGTTCAATCGAATGATTATGTTTATGTTGAGCCGTCAGAGCAAATTGGTAAAGAAGCGGTTGAATCCGCAGCACCGATTATTTCGTTATTATCAAGTGCCCTGGTAATCTTTACTGTATTCAATAATCTGAAGTAATGGAAAGAAGCAGTACATTCATCATAAATAAGGACTACAATCCGATTATTGCGGCCACCATTTTCCGCCGCTACTGGTGGTGGGCAGCAATTATTGTCGTTATTCTCGGAATCAGCGCATTCCTTTACCTGCGTTATACCAAGCCCATATATGAATCAACAATGGTGATTCAGCTGGAGGAAAAGGATCAGGGGAAAGAGCTTTTAGAAATTAAAAACGTAAATACGAAGGATAATATTTCAAGTGAAATTGAATTACTTCGCTCGCAGCTTTTGTTTGACCTTTCATTAGACCGGCTAAACATGAATGTTTCTGTCTTCTCGAAAGGAAAGATCCTTACAGAAGAAAAATATCATCAAAGCACATTCAATGTAATTCCCTATGAACTAAAAGACAGTTCGCTTTGTGATGTTCCTATTTTCATTGAGGTGAGAGGACGTAATATTTTATTCAGTTACAATTTAGGCGGCCGGCAATATAACTTCACCCGCCCTGCCAACAAACGATTCCATAATCAGCATTTCGACATTACGCTGAAAGTTGACAATTGGGAGCGTTTAAAAAAGGACGATGAATCAAATGAATTGTATTTCACCTTCAACAATCACGCAAGCCTGGCAAGCAGGCTAATCGGGAACCTGGAGGTTGAACCGGTTGATGTGGAAGCAAAATCAATTTCCATAAAATACAAGGGATATAATCCGGAGCTTTGTCATGATATTTCAAACGCCGTTGCGCAGACTTTTTTCGCTTATGACGAAGAAGTGAAACGAAAAAGTGCCGATAACATCCTGGCTTTCATCAATAAGCAACTCGATTCCACCATTCGGGAGTTGGGACTTTCTACTAATAAGTTAACGAATTATCAGCGTGATTCTAAATTAGTTGACCCAGATAACATGGTTGCTCAAATAAATACGAACATGGATAAATTCGAGTCGCAGTTATTTGAAGTAGAAGAAGAATTAGCCACATTAAAAATCGTTTCCTCTAAGCTGAGAGAAGAGCCGAACCGTTTAGAATTGTATAAAGTGATTCCTGAAATGCTTGGAAAAAGTTACGAGCTTTCACTCACAAGGCAGATCAATGATTTAACTGAACTGCTGGAACGCAAGGAAGAACTGCTCACAAATGTTTCTGAAAACCATTCAGAGGTTCGTACAACCAATCAGCGCATCCAGTCAAAGATGCAAAGCATTAAACGCAGTGCTGAAGTGATTCAAAACAGGCTGATCGAAAACGCAAAAGCGCTTCAGGAAAAAATCGATATATACAATGGCGATTATATGGGTTTGCCAGAAAAGAAAACGGTATATGACAGTTTGAAGTCTTCACAGGAGCTGAACCAGAAATATTACCTGCTATTAACGGATAAGAAAGTATTGTACTCCATTTCAAATGCAGGTTATACTTCTGCCAACCGGGTATTAAATCCGCCAACGATTTCCTCGGAACCTGTGAGTCCGAACAGACGAATGATCTATTCCGGTTTTCTTTTTGTTGGATTTGTTCTCGGATTTGTAGTTTTGCTGTTTAAATACGTTACTTACAACGAGATCAACACAATAGACGATCTGAAGCATTTGCTGCCGGAAAAAGCTACAATTCTCGGGAATATTCCGTTGATCCGGAATGCAGAAGAATTTAGTCAGTTAATCGTAAATACATCTCCTAAATCTACTCTGGCAGAATCGCTGCGGAATTTGAGAACAAATCTAAGTTTCATCAATCCAAATGCGCGGACAATCGCCATCTCGTCGTCGATCTCAGGAGAAGGAAAAACGTTTGTAGCTTTAAATCTTGCCGGTATTATTGCCCTTTCCGGCAAGAAAACGGTTATTATAGATTTAGATTTGCGAAAACCAAAAATCCATCTTGGATTAAACGCTCCGAACACTTCAGGTATCAGCAGCTTAATCATTGGTCAAAGCACTTTAGCCGAGTGCATCCGTCATTCAACTCTGGAAGGGCTGGATTTCATTACTGCAGGACCGATTCCGCCAAATCCGTCGGAACTTATTTTGTCAAATGCTTTTCAGGACATTATTGATCAGCTGAAAGAGCTTTATGATGTGATTATTATTGATAATCCGCCAGTTGGTTTGGTAACTGACGGAGTTCGGATTCTTGCTAAAGCTGATGTTCCTATCTATGTCTTTAAATCCAATTATTCCAAGCGTATATTTGCAAATCGCGTGAAAGAATTATTTGAAATGAACCAGTTACAGCACCTGAATGTCATTCTCAACGCAACACGAAGCAGCAAAAATTCATACGGATACGGTTACGGATATGGTTATGGCTACGGATATTATGACGACTCGGATCGTTCTAAAAAAAGAAAGAAAAAGTAAATGGGGTGGCTGAATACCGAAATAGAAGGGGTTAAAATTTTCGAACCGCGCATATTTTCAGATGATAGAGGTCATTTTTTCGAAAGTTTCAACCAGGAAGCTTTTGAAAATGAGCTGGCAGAAAAAATAGTATTTGTTCAGGACAACGAATCTATTTCAAAAAAAGGTGTAATCCGTGGATTGCATTTTCAAAAACCGCCTTTCGCACAGGGCAAACTGGTTCGTGTAGTTCAGGGGTCCGTGCTCGATGTGGCAGTTGATATCCGGAAGAACAGCGCATCTTACGGTAAATCAATCTCCGTTGAACTAAGCGCAGAAAACCATAGGCAACTATGGATTCCGGAAGGTTTCGCTCATGGTTTTGAAGCCTTGGAAGATGAAACGATTTTCCTTTATAAATGCACCAACTATTAT
Organism: uncultured Fluviicola sp.; assembly: GCA_965649925.1. Lineage (GTDB taxonomy): Bacteria > Bacteroidota > Bacteroidia > Flavobacteriales_D > Crocinitomicaceae > Fluviicola. Next base: position 1,284 of record CBFGMW010000227.1, on the reverse strand, counting down.
GCTCCGCAAAGCGAAGCAACATTGCTTTTTAACGATCCGGCTTTTCAAATTAACTGGCAAACGAAAAACCCGATTATCTCCGATAAAGATTTGATTGGTGAACAATTTTCCTCCTTTATAACTCCTTTTGGGTAATGGTAACATACGAACGACTTCTCTCCTGCGTTCTTTTCCTGATCTGTGGTATTACTGCAAGCTTAATTTGCAATGAACTCTTATTACGCTTCTCACAAAGTTTGGGGATCAGAAACAAAAACGATGTCACTGTCCGCTGGGCGAATGAATCAAAACCCTCACTCGGCGGTGTAGCATTTTTCGTGGCGTTTATATTCGGAACTATTGGATATTCCATTGTTTTTACCAATGATAATGTATTCCAGAACATTGAGTTCGTTGGTCTTTTCTGTGCAGGAGTTATTTCGTTCGTCATGGGGCTTTCGGATGATGCTTATAACACAAAGCCATTGATCAAATTAGTCGTTCAGATCGCATGCGGAGCAATCCTGGTTCTTACCAATTCCATTATTTCGCTTTCGGGGAACTATTGGATTGACGCTTTCATAACTATTACCTGGGTGGTGGGAATTATGAATTCACTGAACATGCTAGACAATATGGACGGCATTACCGGAACTACCGTTTTGTTTATTCTTGGTTCCTGTTTAGCAACCGATTTCATCCTGAACGGCTGGAACATGAATATCTGGACACTTACGCTGCTTGTTCAAATCGGTGCTATTGTTGGGTTTTTGCGTTTTAATATTCATCCGTCGAAATTATTCATGGGAGATGCCGGAAGCCAGTTTATCGGGCTCTTTACGGCATTTTTCGCAGTGCATAACTTATGGAGTGTCGGAACAACAACACACCTCAATCCGCTAACAGGAATGGCGGTTACGTTAATCGCATTTACTCCGGCGGCTGTAGATACCATGACTGTTGTGATCAATCGTTTAAAGAAACGTCAATCTCCTATGGTTGGCGGGAAAGATCATACAACACATTTCTTGGTTTATGCAGGTTACAGTGACAGAATGGTTTGGATAGTGTTCTTACTGATTGCAATTGGTTCTATGATCTTCACCCTGATTTCTGTACTTGGAGCCAAAGCGGGAAATCCCTGGATCGCAGGTTCCCTGATCAGCTATAGTTTCGTTGTTTTCTTTTTCCTTTACAGGAATACAGTTCGGTATAAGATTCCTGAGAAGAAGAAAAAGAAGAAATAACCCGGGCTTGCAGTTCAGGCAACTTTTGGTTCCTGTTTTTGCGCTTTTCTCACTAAAT
>CBFGMW010000226.1:0-5106 GCA_965649925.1 uncultured Fluviicola sp. | reverse complement strand
CTCTATCCTCTGCCCATGCTTCTGATTTTACTTCACACGTCTCTGAATTTGTTTCACATGCCTTTGTTTTCACTCAACATGCCTTTGTTTTTGGTTTACATCGCATTGTTTTGAGTTGAGATGGCTTTGTTTTTACTTCACATTGCTTTGTAACGGGTGGAGATAACGTTGTAACGAATCGAAATGAAGCTGTGAGGGATTATTGTTTTAAGTCCTCCGCTTCTGTTTTTGCGATTCGCTGATAAAAATAAGCTCCAACCAATAATAACGCTCCGACCAGCATAAACACAACCACTTTGGTGATTGTACTCAGGTGAATCAAATCATAGAAAAACAGTTTCACCAGGCTGATCCCTAAAATTGCCATGGCTGTAGATCGGAGTAAAACCGAGTTTTTGATGAGTCCGCGGTAAATCATTCCAATTGAGAATGTTACCCAAAGTAAAGTAAGAACTATTTTATATCCTGCACCGAATCCGAATACAATAGACCATTGTGACAACTCGAGAGAAAGAATCCAGAGTGTTGCCAAACTGAACCAGACAATGGTGTTTTTCGCATTGTCCTTTTCATTCATCAGCAAATAGAAAATGCCTAAAATCCCGAAGAAACTCAGGTAACGTCCAGTATTGTAGGATGGGAAATAATCCGGATGCGCCACATAGGTATTGATTGAAAAATAGGACAAGCCGCTAAATCCAACTAAAAGGATCAGTGAGCAAATCACAAAAAGCTGTGTCAGATCGGTCCAATTGTTCAATTTTAAAGCGAATTTCCGCACTACGAAAAATACAGCCAGCAACAAAACTCCGATTCCTAATATCAGCGCTGCCTGGCTTGCTAAAACCTCATCGAAATACCAGCTTTCCAGTTTAACTTTCGCGGCCTTCATTTCCGAATGCTCGAAAGAGAACCATGCGTGAATCTGGTTCGCAATGGAAATAAGCAGCATTCCGAATGTGATATACGGCAAAAATTGCTGTGTGGAGTATTTATTCTTTTCTGCAGCCGTTTTAAAGTTCCAGATAGAAAGTGCCAACAATATGGAACAGAACAAAAGTGCTGTAATGGTAATAGTGGAATAATATGTTTCGATACTTGCGGTAGCTAACTGTCGGACCAAAAACATTCCGGAAGCCACGATTAAAGCCAGTAATACAAAAATGTCGTATTTCTCTTTTTGATATTTGACCAGCACGAATACTCCCGCGCCTGTTAACAGAAGCATATAAACCGACTGGAAATGTATGTTTGAATCGAGACAGATTGTAATGATGGTCACTCCCGCAATCAGGATCAAATGAACTTCTTTCAAAACAGCATCGTTCCGTTTGATCCCCTCGTAAACCCAAAATGCGAAGTAAATACAGACCAATGCAGCGAATAATAACAAAGTTGCTAATGAGCCATCAGCAGCCCATAAGATGTATCTTAAAATGCTATACGAAACGAATGTTACCGGAATGATCTCTCCGAAACTTGCAACCGGCAGCTTTTCTTTTCGAAGTATGGAAGGAAGAATTGCCGAAACGTGAAACGACAGGAAAAACAGCAAACAATAAACAGTAGCCACAAGCCAATCTGTTTTTGGATGGTAATGAAGGCCGGGAGTAAAGAACCAGGCAACAAAAATAACATTCGATCAAATAAGGACGGGAACCCGAATGGAACTCCAGTTTTTCATTAACGAAATTGCCAGCATTCCAAGATTAATAACCAGCATATAGGCCAGGTAGTAACTCAGATGCTGATTGGATGCTGAAATTAGGGGCGGAAGCACATACGCTGCTATCAATCCGAAGTGAGCAATGATTACCAGGTTGTAATACCATGCCAGGTAAACGGCCGCAATAACACAAACTAATAATCCTGCAAAACTGAGACTAAACGGAATTACATGATACCATGAGAAGGCCGCATAAGTAATAAAATAAGAAACACTTACCGCGCCGGAAGCTAAAACAGCACTGAATGAACGGTATTTTTCCCTGAACCGGAAAGCAAAGAAACCAAGCACTCCGGCAATAGCGTATGTTCCGACGATACGAACGCCAATACTCAGCCAGTTGTGATCGATTGCGTATTTTGTCCCGATGATTAACCCGATAAGCAATACCAGTAAGCCTACTTTACTTAGTAATTGTTCGCCAATGAATTTCTCCCAGTCGGTAGATTTTTTCGGCACGGTAGCAGTTTGTCTGACTTCTGCCGGTTTTGCTGCTGCAGGAGGGGTTTCCGTAGTCGGAGAAATCACTTTAGAAACGGTTCGATCTGCGGTCGGTTTTACGCCATATCCATCACGCAGCGATTTAAACTCGGCGTAGTTTTCCTTAATCCGGGCTTTCAGATCTTCATGCTCAGCCCACAATTTGCGGTAGGATTCTTCCAATTGTTCAATGCGTTCTTTGTCCGACTGCATAGGTGTAATTTTGGTCTAATGTAAAAGAAACCCGCGACTTTCTTTTACAATTAGAGAATTATCAATTCCGGTTACTTCATTTTTCGCGCAAACTTTCCGCCCCGGAGAATATACGTTTCTTTCAAAACCTGTACTGTTGCGCCTTCTTCAAACAAGTGAAGTCCAACCAGGTCTTTTCCGTTAAAATGGACAGATCCTTTTGTTTTGTACGCAATGTTCAAATAGGCTTCGTTCAGAACACTGGCATTGGTACAAACTATCACATGAACCGGAACTTTTACCAGACTCAGCAAACTCAGATCTCGCGGCGTAGCGTAATTATCTGCTATCAAAACCAACGAAGTACAAGTTCCGCACGAATCCTGCATTCTGATCAATGCTTCTATATTGTTCTCAGGAATATCGCCTCCGTTTCCGGCTTCCATGATATCGAGCATTTGCTCCGTTGCATCTTCAGTTGTTGTGACCGGATAAATGTAAATTCCTTTTGTTTCCCCGATTTTCTTGTTTTTATCAACGCGCTTGTCGCCATCATTGAAATAACAAACGTATTTGTAGTTATTCGTTTTAGCGTTTATCTCGTTTTTCAAATATTCCAAAACCTGTGCGGAATACTGCGCCATACTTCCGGTAACGTCGACCACCAAAGAGCTGTTTTCCCATTTATTGCGCTGCAAAATCTGTACAACCGCCAGAGCCGCATTTGTTCCTTTTATCTTACTGTAATCTACTCCGGGAATTTTGATTTCTTTCTTTGGCGGAGCTTGAGTTGAATACGAATAAAGCGGAGAAGGAATGATACTTCCCCGATCTGTAAATTCAATGGTCTGCTGCACACGCGAAATGCAGGAAACACTATCTAATTTTCCGGGCAACCATTCAGGCATGGAACGCAAAAAACGCATGATTTCCTGCGTATGCTCTGTGGTTTTAAAGATTTGCGGAAACTGAATATCTTCTACTTTTCCTTCTTTCGTAATGGTGTATTCTACAACAATCGTTTGTGGCATCTGATCACCTTTCGGATAGTGCAGGTTTCGCGTATAATAATCAATTCGGGCGCGTTGCCCCTGAACAAATTCGGGAGCTTCAAAAACGTGCTCTTTGAATGGAACTGTATCTGCTATTTCGGCAATCTTAGCCTTCTTTAACTCCTGCTTCAAGAACACATCATAAGCGTAAACCGGAACTTTGCCGGAGGTTACCTGGCGAATGAATTCCCTGTCGATACTTGCAATCAACTCAGAAGCGGCCGGACGATAAGTCACTAAAACGCCATGGAAAAACTCCTTTCCCATTTCGGGAGAAGTACATCCGGTTTGTCCGGTTAACAACCATTCAATTCCGCCTTGAGATAAGGAATTCGGCACCGCATCGAAAAGTGATTTCAGTCGTTTTCTGTTTAAGCTGTGCTGATCGAATGTTTCAGATTTCTTGTAGGTAGTGTAGATCAGTTCAATGCGGATGATCTGTTTCCCGTTCAGGGCTTTTAATTCAGCTTGATTTTTGTAAACCGCGTCGTTGAAACCTGTCTCTAAATAAACCGTGAATTCCTTTTCTTTTTTAATGACTTTGTCGACCAACGTTGGTGTTTTGGCTATGACATAAGCAATCGTTTCGTCGGCAGTTTGGGCAGAAACGGCAATTATTGCATTACAGAAAAGAATCAAAAGGAAGATTGATCTCATACGGAACTGTAATTCAAAAATGAGTAAAAGTTACAGTTGAAGCAGCACGGCTTGTGATCCGTAGAAGTAAGCGGTAATCCAGCTTCCGGCGATTGCGAAAAACAGGAAAATCGAAATAGCATCGTAAGTTTCGTTCTTCTGCTTATGGATTAATGTACCGATAAACCAGACTACGGTTGGAATGATCAGAAGTACATATAAGTCGGCGTAGAAGCAAACAAACATTCCCAACGCGCCAACAATTTGGATTGTCCGCGATTTCAGGTCCTGTTTCCAGGCAATCAGGCTCATCCATAAGAACAGCAGCAAAAATGCTACGATGTGGGTTAATGATAGAAAAGCAAAAACACCATCGGCAGATTCACTAACTATTTTTTGGCTTAGAACGATATCGAGGAAAAACTTGGATGATAAACTCAGCAAAAGCGCCCAGCCTATTAGAACGAAATCAGTAAAAACCAATCGTTTTTTATTGAACCACAAACAAAGAACGACCAATAAAATCAATGTCGGTTTAAATAGCCCGATCGGCATCACAAAATGTCCGGTATCCAAAAACAGTGTAAATGCTGTGAGTACAAAAACCGATATGGCGATAATGGTTACTTTGAACGGATTCATTTCTTTTTATCCAGCGCTTCTAAAACGAAATCGAAAGTTGAAAGAATCACCGGTTCGCCGTCTACAACAGCAACATCGTGTTCGAAATGTGCACTTGGCAATCCGTCTCCGGTTACAATTGTCCAGTTATCATCTAATTGCTCCACGCGGTCTGTTCCCATATTGATCATAGGTTCAATTGCAATGGTTAACCCGTTTTGGATTTTCTTTCCGCGGCCGCGTTTACCATAGTTTGCAACCTGCGGATCTTCGTGAAGGGTTTTTCCCAATCCGTGTCCAACCAAATCACGAACAACTCCGTAACCGTGATTCTCAGCATGTGTTTGAATTGCCCAGCCAATATCTTCCATTCTGTTTCCTGCACGTGCCTGATCAATT
>CBFGMW010000225.1:0-5115 GCA_965649925.1 uncultured Fluviicola sp. | reverse complement strand
GATGGTATATTAAACATGTCGCTGCAAGATGGTTTTGCTATTTTGAATGGTGGTAACGGCGCAGCAACAAAATTCTTAAAAGACAATACAAGAGAGAAATTAACGATTGCTTTTGCTCCTAAAGTTCAGGAAGCTATCGCTAAAGTTAAATTAACTGATTACTGGAACCCTGTAGCAACTAAATACAATCAGGCAATGGCTATTTCGGGAGGACAAAAAATAGAAACCGACTTAAACAAATATGTTACTGAACGTGCAATTGACGGATTATTCCACATGGTTGAACTGGAAGAGAACAAAATTCGTTTAGACCCTGCAGCTCGTGTTACGGATTTGCTTTCTAAAGTATTCGGAAGCATCAAGCAATAATTGTGACTTCGACTCCGCTCAATCACCTTCAGGTTTCAGCGAACAGAATCGAAATCAAACAAAAAAGGAGTTAGGTAGATCTAATTCCTTTTTTGTTTTCCAAAAAAACATTAGGTTACGCATTCGATCGGTTAAACGTATGCGCCATTATTTTAGAACAATAGCTATCTTTAAAACACTTATTCCATTCTTCTACATTTTCAATTTTATAATTTTCAATTAAGATGAGTTATCCTCCTTCCGAATTAGTTTTAAACGCCAACGGCGAAGTTTATCATCTGGGACTTAATCCTGAACAAATAGCCGATGATATTATCCTGGTTGGCGATCAAAGCCGCGTAGACCTGATCTCTCAATTCTTCGATTCGGTTGAACACAAAAGCCAGCATCGTGAATTTGTTTGTCACACGGGGAATTATAAAGGAAGGAGAATCAGCGTCATTTCAACAGGAATAGGTACCGACAACATTGATATTGTAGTTAATGAATTGGATGCACTTGCAAATATTGATCTCACTGCAAGAGAGAACAAATCCTCCTTCCGGAAGCTAAACCTCATCCGAATTGGTACATGCGGCATTCTGCAACCTGCCATTCCTGTTCACAGCTATATTCTTACGCGCTATGCAGTTGGACTGGACAACGTGGCACACTTCTACCCTATTTCATTTTCAGCCGAAGAGAAACAATTAGCTGAAACAATTGCTATACATATCGGTTTACCGAAAACCGTTGTTCCATACGCATCTGAAGCTTCCGAGATCTTATTCCAAAAACTTCAGTCGGAGCAAACTTTCAGTGGAATTACCATGACCAGTTCCGGCTTTTACGCGCCCCAGGGGCGTTCGCTTCGACTAGGCTTAACCGTAGATTCCATCAATGAAAAGTTAGGAACATTTGGCTTTGGGAATCTAAAAGTCACTAATTTCGAAATGGAAAGCTCGGCTTTATTTGCTTTAGGGAAGGCAATGGGACACGAATGCGCAACTATTTGCCTTGGAATAGCCAACAGACCGAACAATGAATTTTCAAAAGGCTACGAAACAGAAATGAATGAGTTAATCCAATATGTACTAAATAAAATCTAAATATGATTCGTTTAAAAAAATCTTTTTTGTTCGTTCTTCCCATTTTATTAATGGCAGCGTCTTGCAAAAAAGATGCAGTAGACAATGCTGATGGTGCTCCACCGAACGTTAATCCGAATGCGAATACGTTTCGCTTTATTGCCGACGGGAATAATCATGAGGTAGCAGCGTTCGTATTACAAGATCTGGGAGACATTATCTATATTAGTTATGAAGATTCGCTAAACACCAATTTTGGTTTTAAGTTCAATGAAAACATCGAACCCGGAAACTATGATTTCGGCTATACTTCTGACTTTGAATTTCTTTACGCTCTTTATCTTCCCGGAGCAGAAAACTATCATTCAATCAATAGCAGCGGCTCTATAACAATCACAAAAAATGACACTGAAAACAGATTGATTAAAGGAAATTTTCAATGCCCAGTTGCAAAAATTGATGATCCGAACGATATTAAGTTAATAACAGCAGGAGCATTCCAGATCAACTATTGATTTTAGAATGGTCTAATTCATTTAAACAAAAAAGGTGTCCACTGAGCGGACACCTTTTTTAATGTTCTTAAATTCCTTAGTTCTTAACGAATCTCGCAGAAGTAGAAGCACCTTCCGAATTCACTATTCTGATAATGTAAACTCCGTTTGTCCATTCTTTACAATTCAATGTCAGTACATTTTCGTTTTTCGCATGAACCAATGTTGAATAAACAGAACGACCGTTCATGTCCGTCACTTCAACAGTAACAACATCCGTTTTATTCAAACTAAACTGAATATTTGTTTCATCATTGGAAGGATTCGGGTATACCTGATGAATGGACAAATCCGCCTGGTAATCAGCCTGAATTAATATCATGTGTGAGTATTCGTATGATCCGTTGTTATCTACTTGTTTCAACCTGTAAATAGTTGAAGGGTAGTAAGGATTGAAATCGGTAGCAGAATAATTCTGTTGTTCGATAGTAGTTCCTTTAGCCTGAACAATTGCTACTGAAGTAAACACTCCACCATCAATTGATCTTTCAACTTCAAAGTAATCAGCATTTTGCTCAGATTCTGTTACCCAGGTCAATTCGTTTGTTCTTCCGGTTGAGAAACCACTGAAGTTCACCAGTGCTACCGGAAGCGGAACGGTTGATTGCGCCGCAGCGAATAAAGAGAATCCGTTCATTGCATTTCGCTTAACAATAGTTGCTGTTGATGTACCGTCACAAACTCCGTTCAATATCCACGTTGCTCCTGCATCATCTGATTTTTCTACTGTCCAACCGGAAATTCCTGCAACATTTGTCGCTCCTAAACAGTAAAGCGTTGTGTTGTATGTTCCGCTTGCTGGATTCGCACTTGCATTGATTGTCCAGAATCCCATGTCTTCATCCGGGCTGCTATACGTTGTAGCACATTCAGACATTCCGTTTGTATGCAATGGCGGCGTTCCCCAAACATCAAATCTAGACTGTAATCTCGGAATGGTGGTAGAAGAAGTGAAATTGATATTTGCACGTTCATATAACGTTGCTGTTCCTAACGGGAAATCGTAAGCACCAGCTGCACCATTCAGTGTTCTGTATAAATTTCCAAAAACATAACTTGTAGTATTTCCAACTGAAACAGCAGCATTTGCTCCGTTTGCAACATCTACTCTATTCGCGCCGGTTTGAATTCTTCCCAGGGTTAAAGTAAGCGTTCCTGTTGTTGCTTTGATAAACATATTTGATGCAAGCACAACGTTTGTTCCCGTATGATTCATCACTACAAAGTTCAAATCTAATTGAGAAGAGCCCTGATTGTATGTTTGTCCGGCTGAACCAAAGAACTCAAGTGTTCCCGTTGTTCCGGTTGTTGTGTAAGTAGTATTACCATTATTATTTATGAAGTTACCTCCAACCTTAATGTAACGTTGATTTGAATTAAAGATTGACGTTGTGTTTGAAGTAAGGAAATCACCCTTGATATCCACATTGTTATTACAAACTACGGTTCCCGTTGCCTTAGTGACTGTTAAATGATGGAATCCATCCACACCAACGAATGAACCTGTAATATTTTGTGTTCCCGAACCAATAAATACAACTGAAGAGCCAGGCATACAAACCAGGTTTCCGTTATTCGTAAAATTTCCGCAAACGTTCAGAACGGCTCCTGACTGAAGAGTTAATGTTGCTCCGGTATTAATAGTAATGTCATTCACATTATAAGTTCCTGCCACAAGAACCGGCTGGAAACTGGATGCTGTTGTAACAACCGCATTGATTCCGCAGGTTGGCGTTCCACATCCTCCCCAGTTATTGGCATTTGTAGCAACAGTAGTATTCGCTCCACCAGTCCAGTATAAGGTTGTTGTCGGCAAATAAATCACAGGGCTTGCCGCAGGGAATTGCAGTGTAAACCCTGACGTTGAATTGGAGAAATTATGGATAGCAAGAACAAATTGTTGTCCGACTGCAACAGCAGGACCAACCTCATACGCAGCGTCAAATCCGGTTCCGTATGCAGCAGGCGCATTACCTGAAGCACTACATCCTGTAACCCCCAAGAAGCTAAAGTTACAAGCTGAACTAAGATCACCGCCCGAGCTCATAATTGCACTACATGAAGTAGCACCCGCTCCGGAAACTTTCCATAAAACCCAGTCATAATCCGTTTCATTTCCTGATGACGTATAAGTTGTATTCACTTGCCCCGTAATTGGATTTGGATTTCCGTAATCGTTTGGAATGATGTCAAAAGAAAGTGTTCCGGCAGTACCAATGGTAAAATTATACCAAACAGAGTTTGCTTCTCCTGAAGTACATTCTGACCCGGCAGAACCTGAATTATCACATTGTCCACCGATAGATTGGTATCCCGGATTACCAATAGTCATTGTTGCATTACAAACCGGAAACGATACAGAACAATCTTGCCCCGGAATGAGTGCAAAACTAGTTGATCCGTCAATAGCCAATAACTCGAACTGACCTTGTTCCGCATAGGAACCATCTACCGCAATAAAGTATGTTGCGCCCGCAGTTAATCCAGTCAAACTCAATTCAGAATTCAATGGAGAATAACTTCCGCAAGAAGCCATGTTGTCATTACAACTCACCAAAGTCATGGAACCACAAGCTCCTGAATAAACTGCAATTTGGGTATTTTGAAGAATGGTACCCGAAGAAAGCAAGTACGTTCTGATCTTCAGTGATCCTGAGGCAGGAGCAACAATTGAATACCAAACCGTATTGATTTCTGCAGCGGAAGAGTTATTCCAGCAAGCAGGAGCAGCAGGTTCACTGGTGTTTCCGGCACAGGAGTTATTTCCGCTTGAAGCAATTCCAATAGTCATTACCGTTGCGTTACAAGGAAGATCATTTGATGGAACTGTACCACTGAAGGTAACCAAAGTACTTGCTCCATTAGCAGACAAACCACTGTTCAAACAAGTAGTTACCAATCTATAGTAAGTATTAGAGGCGTTGGAACCAGAATAAGTAACAGAATTCGCTCCGGAAATATTAGTCCAGGTTGCGTTATCAGGAGAAGACTGCCATTGATAGAAGTAACCACAACCAGCTGACATTCCTGCCGCAGTTAGTGTAGTTGACAAACTTCCGCATGCAGTAGTTGTTGGTGCTGCAGAAGAAGTACCTGCTGTTGGTGTACCAGAGCAGAATACCGAG
>CBFGMW010000224.1:0-5142 GCA_965649925.1 uncultured Fluviicola sp. | reverse complement strand
CGAAGGATTGGATGAATATCCGGATCATTCTATTAAGATCTTCAATCAATGCGGAGGAATAGTCTATGAAGCAGCGCCATACAAAAACGATTGGGACGGAACGCAGCAAACCGGCGCTTCCATAGGAGATGAGTTGACAGAGTCGACATACTTCTACCTACTCGATCTTGGGAATGGCGACAAAGTACTTAAAGGTTACATCTACTTAACACGTTAATCATGAAAAGAATTCTAATCATAGCAATAAGTTCACTAGTGGGTGTAAGTGTTTATGCCCAACAAGAACAAATGTTCACACATTATATGTACAACACGCTTTCTGTCAATCCGGCGTATGCCGGAAGCAGAGAAGCTTTAACTGTTACAGCGCTCGGGCGATTCCAGTGGGTTGGATTTAACGGGGCACCAATTTCGCAAAATCTCACGCTTCACACGCCAATCGCTTCGCAGAATATTGGTTTGGGAATGAGTGTTTTGAATCAGAAGATTGGTCCAACTAATACAACGTCTCTCTTTGCAGATTTTGCATATAGGATGCGAGTTTCAAAAACCGCGCGTTTGTGTTTCGGGTTGAAAGCCGGATTCAATAGCTTTTCTGCAAATCTGAATGAGCTCAATTTGGAGAATCAAAATGATGCTGCTTTCGGACAGAACTTACGCAGTAAAATGCTACCGAATATCGGTGGTGGCTTGTATTTTCAAAGCACTAATTTTTACGCAGGTATTTCCTCTCCCGGATTTCTGCAAAACAAGTTTTTTGGTTCTGATACGGCAATCTATGCAAATACTTCCGGGCAAAGACGTCACTACTATTTCATCACCGGCGGCGTGATCGGGATTAACCCGGCATTAAAATTTAAGCCAACTGCCTTATTGAAAATGGTCGAGAAATCGACATGGCAGCTAGACTTAACTGCTTCGTTGCTCATGAACGATATGTTCAGTATCGGAGCAATGTACAGAACCGGAGATGGATTTGGAGCATTGGTCGGAGTGAACATTAATCAGCAATTTATGGTTGGTTATTCGTTCGACTGGTCAACTGGTGTTCGAACAGGAACATACAATTCAGGAAGCCATGAGCTGATGCTTCGGTATGATTTCATTTTCAACAAGGAAGCTAAGATTAAATCACCAAGATATTTCTGACCCCATGAGAAAGATAACTACGATAATAGCACTTGTATTGTTAACCAATGCGGGTTTTACACAGGAAAAAGCAGAGTCAAGAGGACTAAAAGAATTTGAAAATTACGATTACTATGCTGCAATCGATAATTTGGAAACCGTTCAGCAGAAAAACACGGATGTGCTTCGGAAATTGGCTGAAGGATACAACCACATTGCTGATTATGCGAAAGCAGAAGTTTACTACAGCCAGTTAGTAGCGAGAACAGACCGTATTCCGGCCGATCATTTGAACTATGCACGAATACTGATGAAAAATCAGAAATACCAGTTGGCGGAAGATCAAATCAAGCAGTTTGCAAAATTAAACCCTGGTAACGAAGAAATGGCGCGCTGGGAATTGTTAACCGAGTCACTTGCTGAATATTCTCAAAAAGGAGCTGCGGTAAAAGTGTCGAACCTTGATATCAATTCCGAACATGAAGATTTTTCACCGGTTGTTCTGAACAGTAAAATGTACTTCGCTTCATCGAGAACAGAAAAAATAACGGTTAAAAGACACTGGTCCGGAAATCGTTTACCGTTTCTCGATATTTATACGGCGGATGTTTCCGGAAGTCAGCTGAACGGATTGTCACCGATTAATTCAAAGGAAATCAACAAAAAATACAACGAAGGCCCAATTGCGTTTTCCCCGAATGGAAACGAAGCTTATATTACCGTGAATAATTACAATGCGGTTTCAGCTTCCGGAGTTCGTTTATTGAGTTTGTACATTGTGCGAAAAACCGGTGATACCTGGTCGACACCTGAGCCGTTGGCATTTAACAGCATGGATTACAGCGTTGGGCATGCCTGCGTTGCTCCGGATGGAATGACTATTTATTTCGCATCCGATATGCCGGGTGGAAAAGGCGGTGTGGATATTTACCGTTCAAGAATGGTTGGTGGAACCTGGACTTCTCCCGAAAATGTAGAAGAAGTAAATTCATGGGGCGACGATATGTTTCCTTACGTTCATGAAAGCGGATTGTTCTTTTACTCATCCAATGGTCAGCCCGGATACGGTGGTTTAGATGTTTTTGTCGGGAAAATGGAAGGAACACAGATTAAACAGCTTCGAAATGTGGGAGCGCCGTTCAATTCTTCTTATGACGATTTCTCAGTTTGGCTAGATCCGCAAGGAATTAACGGGTTCTTTGCATCGAACAGAACAGGAGGAAAAGGAAACGATGATTTGTACTCTGTGCAGCTAGACAAGCCGTTTTCTTTCGGCAGAAGCCTGGAAATTCTTGTTTTGGATGAAAAGAAAAACCCATTGCCAAATGCAAACATCGAATTGAAAAATGCTTCGGGAGAAGTTATATTGACTGGAGTTTCCGATGCTAACGGGAAAGTGAAAACAACACTCGACAAAGAAGGAGCCTATTCAATCAGCGGAAAAAAAGAGAATTATTTTCCTGGTGACGCTGCTTTCTCTGTTAAGGAAAACGATGGTGATGAGCTGACTCAGCAAATTGTTATTGAAAAAGACCCGGGCTTACAATTGTATGCAAAGATTACCGATAAAAAATCGGGCACTCCGGTCGACAGCGTGAAAATAACCCTGGTGAATAATTTCACCGGAGTTTCTGAAACGTTCAGTACCAGCTCAGCGGGAGAAATCCTGACCGGAATCTACGATCGAAAAGTTGGAGATCGAATCAGCTATAACATCAAACTGGAGAAACAGGGTTATATAACGAAAGAAATAACCTATAATAAACAGCTGGATAAGCCAGGAGTTTATGATGCTTCGAAAGACCTGAATTTGTCGCTGGAAAAAATGGATATCGGAATGGACTTAGCAAAAGCAATCGATTTGAAACCAATTTACTTCGATCTCGGAAAGTTTGACATTCGTCCGGATGCGGCTGTAGAACTCGATAAGATTGTCAAAGTAATGAACGACTATCCAACCATGATAGTAGAACTGGGAGCTCATACAGATTGCAGGGGAAGTGCACCGAAAAACCTTGAATTGTCTGATAAACGCGCAGTTGCTTCAGCAGATTATATCAAAGCACGAATCAACAATCCGGCGCGTATTTCAGGTAAAGGATACGGTGAAACCAAAATATTGAACGGGTGTACCTGTGAAGGAAAGAAAAATCCGAAATACACAGAAGCGCAGCATGCAGCAAACAGAAGAACCGAGTTTTTGGTTGTAAAAATATAGTAGTAGTAAGTGGTTAGTGGAGAAGCAGCTCGGGCATTTATGGTTGAGCTGCTTTTTTGTTTTGCTAACTGATAGTTTAGGTTCGAATTACAAGTTCAGAAAAAAATCGTCAGGGCTTTGGACCGGAATTTCGCTTTCTTTGAAATCTTTCACGTTACGAGTAATAATGTAATCCATTTTTTTTATCGTGGATGCACATAAAATTTGAATCGAATCTTCGAAATCCCGATGTTTGGAACGCAGACCTTTTTTAATGATGTCTTCATCAACGGGAATAATAGTTATTAGATCGAGAAGATTATATAAGACCTCCCGAAGCGATTTCTCATCAAGATATTTCTTTAATAAATAATGAGTAGTTGCAATAGAATGTGAAGATGTGAAAAGTGTTAATTTCTGTTCTTCTGATAGTTTGAATAGTTCTATAGCATATTTGCTGAAAGGTTTCCTATCGGCAATTAAGTCCACAATGATATTTGTGTCGAGAAATACTTTTTTCATAAGTGTTTTTTCTCAAGTTCAGATCGTAACTCAGCTTTTTCATCGAAATCTTCGGGAAGCGTAACTGCACCAACAATTTTTTTCAGCTTTGGAGAAAGTTCACGATCACTATTGTCACGAGTAATTGTTTCCAAATAATTCTCAATTATCTCTGACAAGCTTCTACCAGTGCTTTTCGCGTATGATTTGGCTTTTTCAATTATTGACTTTTCCACAGTCAATGTCAACTTTGTTGTCATGATACGTGCTTTTTTATCAAAGATACGTATTAGTGTTGTTGCTTCCAAATAATTTTAAAAATGAAATCTCTTGTTTCTCACTTCCGAATCTTCCGAAAAGTCAAGTTTACTCTCGGAGTTTTCACTTTCGTAGTAGGTGGCAGACGATGAAGCCAGAAATCCTGGGTTTCTTTTTCCATGGTGAGCAAACTCCCGTTTTCCAGGAACACCTCTTTCTTTTCACCGCTTATTTTATGTTTGAACGTAAATTTCCGTTCGGCCCCAAAACTGAATGAGGCAATGGTTCCGTGTTTTTCAAGATCTTTTTCGGCGTCGCTGTGCCAGGCCATTCCCTCAGAACCGTCATGGTACAAGTTTAACAAACACGAATTGTAGGTTTCTCCGGTTAGTTCTTCCGCTTTTTGTTTCAATTCCAAAAGAACAGCATTCCATTTTAGTGCTGTGCGTGTTACGCCCGAATAAGTGTAATTGTAACTTTCGTCGGCGTACCAGGCAATTTTACGTTTGGTGACAATACGTTTTCCGAAGATCACAGCTTCATCATTTTTCCATTCTACGGTTTCCATGAGCTGCTTGAAAAACTTTTCAATTTCATTTGCTGAGAAAACGATTCCGAAATAGTGCACTGTTCCATCCTTTGGAAGAAGGTTTATCGGTTCGCTGAATGGAAAAAGAGAATTCATTTTTCTGCTTCAAGATTACATTGTTCGTAAGCGAGAATGACACGTTTCCTGGTTTCGCCCCACATATAACCGCCCAATTCGCCGGTTTGCCGGATTACCCGGTGGCAGGGAATTAAAAATGCAACAGGATTACTGCCAATAGCCGTTCCAACTGCGCGCGAAGCTGAAGGCTGTTCAATTTGTTTCGCGAGATCTCCGTATGTGCTTAAATCTCCATACGGGATTTTTAGTAATGCCGACCAAACTTTCAACTGGAAATCGGTTCCTTTCAGGTGGAGTTTCAGTTCTTCAGGGTTATCGCCTTTTTCCAGGAACAGATTCACTGCTTTCTCATGCTGTTTATTTGATTCTTCCCTGAAATGAGCATTTGGGA
>CBFGMW010000223.1:0-5151 GCA_965649925.1 uncultured Fluviicola sp. | reverse complement strand
ACGAGATTCTGGGGAATTACATGCATTGTCCGCTCAGTAATTTCATGAATGTCTATGTGAATGACAATTACATCGGACTTTACAGCAATGACGAGGATGTAACGAAGAAATTTGTTCTGAAACATTTCTATTCGTCCGGTAATTCCTTTATCAAAGCAAGTCCTGATTTGGCTACTCCGGCTTATAAAGCCAGTTTGAAGTACATTGATGATTCTACTTCTTCTTATCAGGCTTTGTACGATAAAGAATCAAGCGGCACAACGGGCTGGACGGAGTTTATTGCTCTTTGCGATACTGTTACAAACAGTCCCGAAAATGTAGGTTCGCTTTTCGATATGGATCGTGCGGTTTGGATGCTTGCTTTCGACAACGTTCTGGTAAATCTGGATAGTTATTTGGGGGTATTTTCTCAGAACTATTACCTGTATAAAGATGATAACGGCTTTTGGAATCCGATAGTTTGGGATTTGAATATGTCGTTTGGCGGCTTTAACTTCTTGGGTTCTCCGAACAATGGAATGGGAACAATGGCTTTCGGTGATATGGTAAATTTGTCGCCGTTAACGCACTCAACCCATACCGATTGGCCTTTGGTGAAAGCTGTTTTCGCCAATGAAACATACAAGCGTAAATACATGGCTCATTACAGGACCATATTAAATGAAATGTTTGCCAACGGATATTATGTTGAGTTGGCTCAGGAACTTCAAACGTTAGTGAGTAGCGCTGTTCTGGATGACGAAAATAAATTCTTCAGCGACCAGGATTTTACGGATGGATTAACTGTGGATAAGACTGTAAACGGCAGAACCATTCCCGGATTACAGCATTTAATGGATGCGCGTGTAACGTTCCTTCAATCGGACAGTGAGTTTGAGAAAGTACCGCCGACAGTTGCAGGAATTGCAATGAGTAATTACGCTCCTGTTTCCGGAACAATGATTAATGTATTGGTGAGTGTTACTGATGCTGAATTGGTGACGTTCAATTACCGTTCGGACTCCATTTTGAAATTCCAGCAAATGCAGCTTTATGATGATGGTAATCATCAGGATGGTGCGGCAGGAGATTATCTGTTTGGTGGAGTTTATACAACCACGACAGTTTATACGGAGTATTACATTTATACCGAGAATTCGAATGCTGGAATTTTCTTTCCGGCGCGTGCAGAGCATGAATTTTACACTTTACCGGGAACTGCTCCTCAACTTGGTGTTGAAGAGTTAGCAGAAAGTGATTTTAGTATTTATCCGAATCCGACTACCGGCTCATTTACAATTGATTTTAAAGATGATTCAGGCGTTTTTGAAGTTGAAATCGCAGATCTATTCGGAAATATTGTTCAGCGTATTCCGACAAACACTAAAACGGTTGTGAGCACAACCAATTTGGTTTCCGGAACTTATTTAGTAAAGGCAGGAAGTAAAATAAGGAAAGTTGTTGTGTTGAATTAACTTTTTCATGGTTATATGATTTATGCAACAACAAAAAAGCCGGAGCGAATAATTTTCACCCCGGCTTTTTGTATTAAAATCTTACTTTTTACTCTGCCGTAAGCATGGCTTTAAAGTACTCTCTGTTCATACGTGCAATGTTCTCCAAAGAAATCTCTTTCGGACATTCAACTGCACAAGCACCGGTGTTTGTACAATTTCCGAATCCTTCTTCATCCATTTGTTTCACCATATTCAAAACGCGTTGTTTTGCTTCAACCTTTCCTTGTGGCAATAAAGCCAACTGGGAAACTTTCGCTGAAACGAAAAGCATGGCAGAAGCGTTTACACAACTTGCAACACAAGCCCCGCAACCAATACATGTAGCTGCCTCAAATGCCTTGTCAGCTTCTGCTTTCCCGATCGGAATAGCATTTGCATCCATAGTGCGACCTGAAGTGTTTACAGAAACGAAACCACCGGCTTGCTGAATACGGTCGAAAGAAGAACGGTCAACAACCAAATCTTTGATTACCGGGAATGCTTTCGCTCTCCATGGCTCAACGTAAATAGTTTCACCGTCCTTGAACTTACGCATGTGCAACTGACATGTTGTAACTGCTCTGTCCGGTCCGTGAGCTTCACCATTGATAAATAGTGAACACATACCACAAATTCCTTCACGACAATCGTGGTCGAACGCAACCGGTTCCTGACGATCGTTTACTAACTGCTCATTCAATTGATCCAGCATTTCAAGGAATGAACTATCCGTTGAAACATTGTCCAATTTGTATGTTTCCATACTTCCTTTAGAATTCGCGTTCTTCTGACGCCAGATCTTCAGGTTAATATTTATTGTTTTTGATGCCATCTCCAATGATTTTTATTTCGATCGAAGGTTTATGTATGGAACAGGTCGAGACCTGTCCCTACAAAACCTTTGTCCTAATTACTTGTAATTTCTAGCTGCTATCTTAATATACTCGTAGTTCAACACCTCTTTGTGCAACTCGGATTGGTTAATGTCCATTCCTTTGTATTCCCATGCACCAACGAAGTTGAAGTTTTCATCGTCACGCAATGTTTCACCTTCAGCATCCTGGTATTCCTCGCGGAAGTGACCACCACAAGATTCTTTACGCTGCAAAGCATCTCTTGCCATTAATTGGCCCAATTCCATGAAATCGGCAACACGAAGTGCTTTCTCTAATTCTGCATTTAATTCATTTGCATCACCCGGTACAAAAACGTCTTTGTAGAATTCGGTTCTCAAAGCTGCAATTTCTTCAATTGCCTCCATCAAACCTTTTTCATTACGGGCCATTCCAACTTTATTCCACATGATCAATCCCAAACGTTTGTGGAAATGGTCAACTGTTTTTGTTCCGTTGTTATTCATGAATGCTGCAATCTGATCTCTTACTGATTTCTCAGCTTCGTCAAACTCAGGTGAATCTGTAGGGATTTTCCCGGTACGAATTTCGTTCGCTAAGTAATCAGAAACAGTGTAAGGCAATACGAAATATCCGTCGGCCAAACCTTGCATTAAGGCAGAAGCTCCTAATCGGTTAGCTCCGTGATCAGAGAAGTTAGCTTCTCCGGCAACGAAACATCCCGGAATAGTTGACTGTAAGTTGTAATCAACCCAAACACCACCCATTGTGTAGTGAACAGCCGGGTAAATTTTCATTGGTGTTTCGTACGGGTTCTCATCTGTAATTTTTTCATACATCTGGAACAAGTTTCCGTATTTCTCTTCCACCCATTTTTTCCCTAATTCCTCAATTTTAGCATCGGAAGGGTTGTGATCTCCGGAAGCGTAAGCCGTTTGTTTTCCTTTTGAAATGATTTCGGAAGAGAAATCAAGGTAAACACCTTCCTGCGTATCGTTAGCCTCAATTCCGTGTCCGTCGTCACAACGCTCTTTTGCAGCACGTGACGCAACGTCGCGGGGAACAAGATTACCAAATGCCGGGTAACGACGCTCTAAATAGTAATCTCTGTCTTCTTCAGCAATTTGAGTTGGTTTCAATTGACCTGCTCTGATTGCTTCAGCATCTTCTTTTTTCTTCGGTACCCAGATTCGTCCTGAGTTACGCAATGATTCCGACATCAAAGTCAGTTTCGATTGGTTTGTTCCGTGAACAGGAATACATGTCGGGTGAATTTGTACGTAACAAGGATTCGCGAAGTAAGCACCGCGTTTGTGTGCTTTCCAGGCTGCAGTTACATTCGATCCCATTGCATTTGTTGAAAGGAAGTAAACGTTTCCGTATCCACCTGTACAAATGATTACCGCGTGTGCAGAATGACGTTCAATTTCGCCTGTAATTAAGTTACGTGCAATAATTCCGCGTGCTTTTCCGTCAACTTTAACCACGTCAAGCATTTCATGACGGTTGTACATTTGTACGCGTCCTAAACCAATCTGGCGTGAAAGTGCAGAGTAGGCTCCTAACAACAATTGCTGTCCGGTTTGCCCTGCTGCGTAGAATGTACGTTGAACCTGTGTTCCACCGAATGAACGGTTATCAAGCAAACCTCCGTACTCACGTGCAAAAGGAACACCTTGTGCAACACATTGGTCGATGATGTTACCTGAAACTTCAGCTAAACGGTGAACGTTCGCTTCGCGTGCACGGTAGTCACCACCTTTAATAGTATCGTAAAACAAACGGAAGATCGAGTCACCGTCGTTTTGGTAATTTTTTGCTGCGTTGATACCTCCCTGAGCGGCAATAGAGTGTGCTCTTCGCGGAGAATCCTGGAAACAAAACGCTTTCACGTTGTATCCCATTTCACCAAATGAAGCTGCTGCCGAAGCTCCTGCTAAACCTGTTCCTACAATGATAATATCGATTTTAGGACGGTTGTTTGGTGCAACCAGTTTCAAATGATCTTTATAATCTGTCCACTTACTTGAAATGTGGCCTTCCGGTATTTTAGAATCTAGAATAGACATAGTATTTCTTATCAAGTGTTATTTATTCATGAAAATGATGATCGGAATAATTGCAAAAAGCATCGGAACGATGATCGCAAATGATCGGCCAACGAAGGTGATCAATCCGTTATATTTTTTGTGGTTCAAACCAAGTGACTGGAATGACGAAGCGAACCCGTGCCATAAGTGAAAACCAAGAACGATCATGGAAAGTACATATCCGATCACAGCCCATAATGCATATTCATTTGTTGGCTGCCCTTGCTGCGACTGACCAAAGAAATTCATTACAACTGTGTGTAAATCTCTATATCCTTCCGCTGCAACCAATTTGCTTTCGGGATCTCTGAATTCAGTTCCTTCCGGTTTGATCTGAATAGTTTTTTCACCTGTTTGAGGATCAATGTATCCGATCGGGAAATAAATTCCCATGGTAGTCAAAGCCTGGATTTCAGTATATTCCTGCTTCACCATTTGACCTGTCATTGGATCCTGGCCAGCTTGTTCTTTTTTCACTTCAACGTAATGTAAAGGAACGGTTTTGGCAACTTTTTGCTTGTACCAGAAGTTCGCCATGTGTGTACAGATAAAAACCAGGATAATAGTTCCCAAAATTGCCATGTAGCGCGATGCTGTTCCGGAGTTTGCGCTTGGTTTATTGTAAGCGTAGTTTACCGGACGAGCTTTTTTGTTTAATACGGCCAGGTATAAACCAAAAAATGCATGGAATAAAATCGATGCATAAGTGACATAAGCCAGGATAACAATGAA
>CBFGMW010000222.1:0-5181 GCA_965649925.1 uncultured Fluviicola sp. | reverse complement strand
AGATTTGAATTTCTTAAGAAAATAGCTACTTTTGTATCCCCAACGGGAAAGAATTGATCGAAATTCTTTTAAATTGAAATAGATTGTAATAGTACCTGGTACTTTATAATTATGCGGATGTGGTGAAATTGGTAGACATGCTAGACTTAGGATCTAGTGCCGAGAGGCGTGCGGGTTCGAGTCCCTCCATCCGCACTAAAATGGTCTCTCAATAAATGAAGACCATTTTTTGTTTAAACAAATTAAGAAAAGCAGAATGAACGTAGTACGTCAAGATGTGAATGCAGAAACAGGTTTATTAACCGTAACAGTTTCTCCAGCAGATTACCAGGGAAAAGTAAATGCTTCTTTGGAAAAATACCGCAAGCAAGCTAAAATTCCCGGATTCCGTCCCGGAAAAGTTCCAATGGGATTAATTCAAAAGCAATACGGTAGAGCAATTCTTGCTGAAGAAATGAACAAACTGGTTTCCGATGCGCTTTATGGGTTTATTCAGGAAAACAAATTGGAAATTTTAGGAAACCCGATTCCTAAAGAAGGAACTGAAGTAAAAGGTGACTTTGAAAATCCGGGAGATTTTGAATTCATCTACGAGATCGGGTTTGCCCCGGCTATAGAACTGAATTCGCTTGCCAAATCAAAATACGATTACGTTAAAGTAAAAATCGACAAATCTTTAGTTGACAAACAACTGGAAGATATTCGTCGCCGTTACGGGAAATTAATCTCTACCGATGAGGTTGGTGAAACAGATATGATCTTAGCTCAATTTGTTGAGTTGAACGAAGACGGTTCTATCAAAGAAGGTGGAATTATGCATTCTTCTACAACTTCAATGGAGTTTGTTGAAGACAAAGCCGTAAAGAAATCATTAGTAGGAAAGAAAATCGGCGACCAGGTAGTTGTAAATGCATCTGCACTTTCTAAAGGACCTAAGGACAAAGCGGCAATGCTTGGAATTAAGGAAGATGAAATCGATCAGCATACAGATTCATATAAAATGACTATCAATGATATCAAGCGCATGGAAATGGCTGACTTGAATCAGGAGTTATTTGATAAATTATTCGGTGAAGGAGCAGTTGATTCTGAAAAAGCATTGCGTGAACGTATGTCTAACGACTTAGAGCAAATGTTCGCAAATGATTCCGACCGTTTATTAACTCGTGCTGTTTACCGTGATTTGGTGGATAATACGCCGGTTGCTTTACCTAACGAGTTCTTAAAGCGTTGGATCCAATTGTCGAACGATAAGCCAATTTCAAAAGAACAGGTTGAACAGGATTACGACAGCTACTCGAAAGATTTGAAATGGCAATTGATCCAGGGACATATCTTCAAAGCAAACGATATTAAATTAGACCAGGCAGAAGTAATTGAATACACAAAAGGATTGGTTGCCAATCAATTTGCTCAATACGGAATTCCTGCTCCGGGCGATGAAGAATTGACAAAATCTGCTATGCAGGCTTTATCAAACAGAGAAGAAGCAAACCGTATCTACGATATGATGGCTGAAGCGAAATTGATGAACTTCTTTAAATCAACAGTGAAGTTGAATACAAAAGAAGTTTCTTACGACGAGTTTATTGAAATGGCTAACGCACAATAAACAAATCACTATACATTTTGAAAAGGGGATTCGTAAGAGTTCCCTTTTTTGTTTGGCGCAGGATTTCCTATCTAAATCGGCGGACAGGCATGAGATCCTCCGTTGCAGTATCTTCGTTTAGTCATTCGTTTTGTTCATATCGATTTCGGATTTCACTCCATTTACACGAATTTCCGCATGGCGTATTTCACCTCCGGAAGTACCTGTTTGTTTCGCGAAGAATAACACAACGAAAGAAAAAGCTAATACAATCAAGCTTGTTGGCTTGGAAAGTCTTTTTTGTTTCCAGCTGAACCAAAGAGATAGCAGGGAAATCAATCCCAAACCATAAGAGAATAAGGCAAAAAGTTCGGCTTTTTCCTCATGCTCGTGGATAAAATGTCCTGATACGTCTTTGATCTCTTCAACTACCTCTTCTGCTCCTTCACCACTTGACATAGCCAGAACAGTAGAAATAGAACCTAAAATAAAAACAAAATAGCCGGTTCGCTTAATTGCCTCCGAACGGAAAATCAATCCTGTTATTAAAACAATTGCGCCAACCAGAGGAAAAATAATTGGCAAATGATTTACAACCAGATGAAAATGAACATCATTCATATCGCTTTTTTTAATTTATTAAACATTCACTCCAAAAAGATAACCTACCAGTGCTGATAATCCCATTGCCAAAGTTCCCCAAACAGTTATCCTCAGCACAGCCTTCGAAACTTTTGAACCACCTGTTTTGGCAGAAATAATCCCCAGAAAGGCAAGGAATAAAATAGTAAAACCATACAGCCAATATTCCATTACCTGAACCGGAGCGAACAAAACAACCAGAAGCGGTAATGCCCCTCCAATTGAAAATGCACCACAAGAAGCCATTGCTGCCTGTATTGGTTTTGCCTGGCTTACTTCATTTATACCCAGTTCATCTCTTACGTGTGCATCCAGAGCATTGTGCTCTGTCAATTCAATAGCAACCTGCATAGCCGTTTCCTTGTTCAATCCTCTCTTTTCGTAAATCTGAGCCAAAATGTTCAATTCCTGCTCCGGCATTTCTTTTAGCTCTTGAATTTCCCGTTCAATATCGGCCTTTTCCGTATCCGTTTGAGAGCTCACGGAAACATATTCACCTGCAGCCATTGATAATGCTCCCGCTACTAAACCTGCAACGGTTGCCAGAACAATCGGTTCTCTTGAGTTACTAGCTGTTGCAATTCCTATGGCAAGACTGGATAATGAAATAATCCCATCATTCGCACCCAAAACAGTTGCTCTTAACCAGTTACTACGATGAATAAAGTGATTATCTAAATAGTTATCAATTGTCAGTATTTCAGGTTTGTCTTTTTTCATAGTTTATGCAAATTCAACAGTGAAAGTGTTACTCGAGAATAATTAGTACGCTTATCTTAGATTAAGTTTAAACCGGGAAAAGGAATTTAATATACAAGGATATTCAGAATCAATTATGTTTCCAATGATATATATCAGCTAATTGAAAATATTCATTACTTGCTTTTCCAACTTCAGGAGCATTGTGCGTTTAGATTTATTCTTCGGCAGCTTTTCATTCAATCCTAATCTGGTTCATGCATAATACTGAAGCATTTATTCGTTTCATCACATTGAATTTTTTGTGTCCGAAGTTCATGATTCTACAAGATAAATCATGCCACTACAAATCCACTTCCGGCATACTTGCTTTTATCTCCTCAACGCTCGGTTAAATTCTCCCTTTCCGGAGTGAAGTGTAACATCTTTAGATCGACGAGAAACTTCTTTAGAACTTCCCGTCACTCTTTTAGAATGCCGCGTCCCGTTTTCGGATTGAATGGTTCATGTCTTAGAATGCTGTGTCACGTTCTTAGAACCTCGCGATCGGCTCTTAGAATGCCTTGTCACATCTTTAGAATCCCGCGATCAACTCTTAGAACACCGCGAAACTTCTTTAGAACGTCCCGTCACTCCTTTAGAATGCCTCGTCACATCCTTAGAACTCCGTGATCATCTCTTAGAACACCGCGAAACATCTTTGGAAAGCCACGTAACGCTTTTAGATTGAAGCGTTCAGGTCTTAGAATGCCGTGTCACGTCCTTAGAACCTCGCGATCAACTCTTAGAATGTGTTGTCACGTCTTTAGATTGAAGCGTTCCGTTCTCAGCATGCCGCGTCACGCCCTTAGAATGAGTTGTCACGTTTGACAGCGGATCAATTTTCCTGCTTTTCGAACGTATCTTTTGGCTTTGCGAATGCGGAGAAACGTTGGTTATTTAGTTTTCCAGCGTTACTCAAGTTTTCGTAGGAATAAGTATTCTCCGTTTTCTTTTGGAAGTACTTTGAGATCCCAGAAGGCTTCGTTGTTATAAGTGTCGTATCCGTAATTCCAATTACAAATGCGTTCCAACTGATCCATGACCAGTGAACTGTAATAATTAGGGTCCAGAGGTTCTTCCGGTTTGAAGTATGTCCATTCATAGACTTCATAAGACAAGTTTTCATTCGATAAGAAAAGGTAGTAAACCAATTTCTTTTTGCCATTGGTCAGGATTTGAACAGTTGGCACCAGAACTTGTTTCTGGTGATCGGGAAAAATCAATAAATTCTCTGAAGGATGCGGAGATTCAAAGGATTTTATATTGTTTTTACCTCTACTTCGTTCATAGAATGTTTCAATATTCCGGTCAAAAAATGTAGTGGCAAACAACTCGTTTCTTTCATCCATTTCATCCTTTAGCTGGTCAGCTATAATTTCAGGTATTCCGAAATATTGTTTGTTTAATTCATCTTCTTCTTCATAGCGCTCTATGCTAATTTTACATATTTCTTTGTCGTGGGCGCTTGCATTCGGATCTGCCAAATGCTTTCTCATTATTTCAACTTCCTCACGATTTTTTTCCATCTGCGATTCTACTACTTCAAATGTATTCTGCTGCCAGTATTCGGGGTTTTCTGAAGTTGTATGATTGATAAAATAGTCGTTCGACAATTCCTGCATCATAAATTCTAATTTCGCATCATCCAGCGTTTCAGCAGAAAAAAAAGTGTTGGCACTTCCATCAATATACCATTGGTTGTTGTATAGAATTCCATCTAACCGTTTTGCATCGAATTTGAAATATTCATTGTCTTCCACCTCGACAATGGCTAAAAAAGTGAATTTTGTGCTATCGGCGTTAAAGAGCTGGAAGTAAATAGAAGCCGGATATACTTCCCATTCATTTAAGTCAAGTGACTTCTGAAAAAAATCGGATTTCACCTGCTTTCCATTCATTTTGGATAAAAGAATCTCTTCCTGAGCCTTGCTTATTGATTCAATATTCTTATTACTTTCAAGATGTTTGGCTATTGCTTGAATTAGTCCTTGCTCGGCATTTGCATGAGCGTTACTGATGCAGCAGAATATGGAGCCGTCAGAACAAGTATATTCAAACCCGTTATTCTCGCTGGTCCCGATTGATGTTTTATTGAATATGATTGAATCTGATCCCGCGTCATAAACTTCATAAGTTATTTCAGCCATTTTTTTATTTGACTTACTGTAAAGCTTCACCGATTTCGGATTTACTATAAATTGTATTTG
>CBFGMW010000221.1:0-5203 GCA_965649925.1 uncultured Fluviicola sp. | reverse complement strand
TCTGAAGTAAGCTGTGTGATTAAGCCGGTTGTTACGAAAACAATTCCCTGGTCGGTAGAAAGCGCATTTGTTTCGTTCGACTTGATGGTGTAGAAACGAAGCTGTGCCAACAATTCGGGCTCATCTTTCAATAAGTTTGCAGCAACGGATTTTACATACTCTGAAATTTCATCACCGTAAATGACAGATCCTGATAACAGTAAATTGTCGATTTGAGTGTGAACACCCTCCAGGAATTCTTTTTCCTTGGCGGTACTGTTCAATTGAATTTTATTCCCGGCAATATCCGTTTCAATCTTATCTGATGTCCTGGTAGTGAAATCGGCAGGAATGTTTCCGGATGCAACTAATGTTTTGAAATTGTTGAAATCCTGCTGGCCAAATGAATGATTCTGAAAGCCAGATGAGAAAAGAAATAATCCGACAAAAAGTGATTTTTGAATGAGATTATAGGTGTTATGAAATACAAACATCGAAATAGTATAGGATGCAAATTTACTACAATAATGAAATTATTGATTCATTGGTAACTGATATCTTCACCCATCTTTGTAATTTGCCTAAAAAAATATGCGCCAATTCTTACTACTTATTACCCTCTCTTTTACAACACAACTTTTTGCTCAGAATTATAATATCGACTCTATCAGTCATTTGGATTACGGAGTTATGCATAATTCGCAGCTGAACGATTGCTGGGGATATGTAGATGAAACCGGAATTGAATATGCATTAGTTGGCGGTACAGAAGGAACATCAGTGGTAAGTTTGGCCGATCCTGCCAATCCGGTAGAAGTTTTCTGGAAACCCGGATCAAATAGTGTTTGGAGAGATTTGAAGGTTTATAATGATTATGCCTACATAACAACCGAAGCGGATGATGGACTACTGATTATTGATTTAAGTCCGCTGCCGGCTTCAAACGTTTTACAAACAACTTTCTATTTTGGTCCGTCGGGAAACACCTGGAACAGAGCGCATAATATTTTTATAGATACAGTCGGCGGATGGGGTTACATCTGCGGAGCAAACCGGGGAAACGGCGGATTGATCATTTTAGATATTCATACGGATCCGTTAAACCCCATTGAAGTTGGTGAGTTCGATGATTGGTATTGCCACGATGCTTTTGCACAGGGAAACCTGCTTTACGGAGCACATATCGACAATGGATTTTTCTCAATTATTGATGTTACGGATCACACCAATCCGGTTTTGCTGAATACTCAACTTACATCAAGTACTTTCACGCACAACATTTGGGTGACTTCCAACGATCAGTATGCTGTAACAACCGACGAAGTTTCGAATGCATTTCTTGATTTTTTCGATGTATCCGATCCAATGAATATTTTACCGACTGATTTGATTCAAAGCTCACCCGGTGAGCTAATTGTTCCGCATAACGCTTTTATTGAAAATGATACAATCGTCTATACTTCTTATTATACCGACGGAGTTACAGTGCATGATATGTCGAATCCGGAGAATGTTGTTCAGATCGGAGCATTTGACACAAATCCGCTGCAAAACAACACCATGAACGGCTGTTGGGGAGTTTACCCGTTCCTGCCTTCCGGATACATTATTGCAACAGATAGAACAAACGGAATGTTTGTTTTGAAACCACAATTGGTTCAGCCTTGCTATTTTGAAGGACTGGTAAGAAATGCCACGAGTTTAGTTCCCATCTCAAATGTTGACATCGAAATTATAGGTTCAGCTCAGCCGGGAACTACAGATTTTTCCGGAGAATTCGCCATTGGCGATGTAAATTCAGGAATACACCAGATTGTGTTTAACAAAGTAGCGTTTGAACCCGATACTATTTCGTATAATTTCATGACCGGGGAAATAATCTATGACACGATTGATCTGGTTCCTTTAATTCCGCTCAATTATACCGTTCATGTTCAGGATGCGACTACCGGAGATCCGATTATTGATGCGGATGTTCGGATAGCCGTTCCGATTTTGGAGATTGATGCTGTTACAGATGGATTTGGAGATGCAAGTACCCAGGTTTATTATCACGGAATAAATCGTTTGACAGTGGGAAAATGGGGGTACAAAACTCAATGTGTTGACACAAATCTGATGACTGATAACGGAACAATTGTGGTTCAGCTGACACAAGGATATTTCGACGATTTCAGTTTTGATTTTGGATGGTCTACTTATGGAATAGCAACCCAGGGACTTTGGGAACGCGGGAAACCTTACGTTACTTCAAATTTTGTTACGCCGCAGGCCGATGCAGATATGGACTGTAACAACTATTGCTTTCTAACCGGAAATGAGGAAACACTTGATCCTACCGGAGACGATGTCGCAAATGGATTTGTAGGTCTACGGTCGCCTATTTTCAATCTAACAGGTTATACTGATCCCTACTTGTATTACGAGCGTTTTTTCTTTAACTATTATGGTCCGGCAGAATTCGATGATGAATTAGTAATAAGCATACAAGATGCTAATAACATTTATCAAATTGATATAACGGAAGACAGCGTTTTTAATGCGCAGTGGGAACCGGTTTCCATTCGATTATTGGATTACCTTTCATCACTCGGAACAACTAATCGGATTTCGATCAAAACAAGCGATTATGACAGCACAAACAATGTTACCGAAGCCGGATTCGATCATTTTATGATTACCGAAGGCTCTGTGCTCACAGTAAAAGCGAATCAAGCACCCGATTTTTCCATGGCGCCAAATCCATCATTCGGGTCTGTTCATTTAACAGGAATACTACCAAATGAAAAAGTCTTCATTTATTCTGCAATGGGGGAATTGGTGTTTGAAGGTTTGCCTGGAAATGAAATCATGAACATTGATTTAGGTCATCTGAACGCCGGATTTTACCATGTTTCGCATGCAGGAAAAGTAAAGAAACTGGTCATTCAGTAAGCTTTTCAAAATTCAGATGTTAATCCTTCATAACCATACAGAACACAGTAGGAAGGATTATGATTACATTTGTTTCGAATTAAAAACATGACTTTGGAACCAATCCATTCAAATATTCAAGCGGACATACCTGTAGTTTCTATTGTTGTGCCTTTGTATAACGAGGCAGAATCATTACCTGAATTACACAAATGGATTCAGCGTGTTTGCAACGAACACGGTCTTACTTATGAGGTTGTTTTTATAGACGATGGAAGTAAAGACGGTTCCTGGGATATAGTAGAATCGCTGAAAGTTGCCGATCAAAATGTTCGTGGGATTAAATTTCACCGGAATTACGGAAAATCAGCAGCTCTGCACAAAGGATTTGAAGCAGTTACAGGTTCTGTGGTTATTACCATGGATGCCGACCTTCAGGATTCGCCTGATGAGATCCCGGAGTTAGTTCGTATGGTACTGGAAGAAGATTTTGATGTTGTTTCAGGCTGGAAGAAAAAAAGATATGACCCGATTTCGAAAACAATTCCAACCAAATTATACAACTGGGCAGCGCGTCGTTTGACTGGGATTTACCTGCATGATTTCAACTGTGGTTTGAAAGCCTATAAAAAAGTGGTGGTAAAAAGCATTGAACTGTATGGCGATATGCATCGTTACATTCCTGCCCTTGCTAAATTTGCCGGATTCACCAAAATAGGCGAGAAAGTGGTTATTCATCAGGCCAGAAAATACGGAACTACTAAATTCGGATTAAATCGTTTTTTAAACGGTCCGCTCGATTTGATTACAGTAGTTTTTATGGGACGATTCGGAAAGAAACCCATGCATTTCTTCGGGGCAATTGGGTTGTTCCTGTTTATTATCGGTTTTGGATTGGTGGCTTATCTCGGAATCGTTAAATTATTCTTCGATACAAGCGCGAAACATTTGGCAGACAGAACCGAATTTTATATCTGTTTGGTAGCTATGATTCTTGGTTCGCAGTTCTTTCTTGCCGGATTCCTGGCTGAGTTGGTAGGAAGAAACTCATCTACTCGCAACGTTTATTTAGTAGAAAAAGAATTGTAATGATTCGACCTTCATTTGATCAAAACTGGACTCTTTTTTTAGATCGCGACGGCGTTATTAACGTTCGTTTAATGGCTGATTATGTTAAAACGCCGGAAGAATTCGAATTGCTTCCCGGCGTGGCATCAGCAATTGAAAAAGCCAATTCCATTTTTGGTAAAATTGTTGTAGTGACCAATCAGCAGGGAATCGGTAAAGGAATTATGACCGAGCGTAACCTTTCAGATATTCATGCTTATTGTGATAAGCTTTTGGCAGAAACGAACGGTAAGATAGATGCTTACTATTTTGCTCCTGCTTTAAGTAATGAAAACAACGAATTAAGAAAACCAAATACAGGAATGGCACAACTGGCTAAGCAGCAATTTCCGCAGATCGAATTCAGTAAATCAGTATTGGTTGGTGATTCGGATTCGGATATTGAATTCGGGAAACGCCTGAATATGTATACTGTCTTTATTGGTGAGAAAAAACACGCTGCGGCAGATGAAACAGTTCCTTGTTTATACGATTGGATAAAAACACTTTAACTATGAAACTTCTTATTGCATTTCTTGGATTATTATCGGTTACCGTATCTTTTGCACAGCCTAATGTGAAGGATGTTTACGGTAAAAAGCAAGGTGCATGGTCTGAAAAATATCAGAATTCAACCGCTATTGAATATAAAGGACAATTCAAAGACGACAAACCTGTCGGAACGTTTACTTATTACTATCCGAACGCGAAAGTGAAAGGAATTGTGGTTCATGATGAGAAAACGGGACGCTCTGCTGCAACATTCTACCATGATAACGGAATGGTTTTCGCAAAAGGAATTTATCGAAATCAGTTAAAAGACAGTATTTGGGATTATTACGGTCCAACCGGCAGACAAAGCACCAAAGAAACTTATGTGAAAGGAACCAAAAACGGAATCACAACGATTTATTATGTTCCTGAAATTGCCACAGACCGCACGCTGAAGATTGCAAAAACTGAAATGTATGTGAATGATGTTTTAGAAGGAGACGCAATTGAGTATTTCGAATCAGGGGTTATTAAAAGCAAGGCGAAATACGTGAAAGGTATCAAACAAGGTGTTGCAGTGACCAATCATCCTGCGGGAAATGCAATGATGAAAGAAAATTATGTAAACGGTGTTCGTCATGGATATCAATATGCGTATGATATCGGAGGGAAAGAAGTAGGAAAGAAATTCTATTTGCGGGGCGAACCGTTA
>CBFGMW010000220.1:0-5203 GCA_965649925.1 uncultured Fluviicola sp. | reverse complement strand
CGTTCGTAACACCGGGAGATACTATTTTAATTGATTATGACATTGACGATGTTCCTGCTAATGATGCCGGGCAGGCAGGCGGAAATTATGTTACTGCAATTGATCTGGTTTCATACTCCGCACCGAATTTCACGCACGACGCAGCTTTGGTTGATGTGTTGAACCCGAACAACTACGAGTATTACAGCAAATACAATCCTACCTGTTCTAATCCGCGTGTGATCATTCAAAATACAGGTTTACAAACTCTTCATTCTGTAAAACTCGCTTATTGGGTGACAACAGATTATTATGAAGTATTTACCTGGCCATGTAACTTAGGTTTCATGGAGAAAGAAGTAGTGGAATTGCCTATTACGGATCAAATGTTCTGGTTCGGAGCTGCTGTTGCAGATGGTTTCACTGCACGCATTCTTGAAATTGAAGGTGCAGCCGGAGTTGACGAGTACGCACAGAATAACGAGTTTAAAACCAGGTATACCGCTCCTGAAACAGTTGATCATCATTTCTATGCCTGGTATAAAACAAACAATAAGGCAATTGAAAACAAATGGCGTTTGATTGACGGTGCAGGAAATACGATTTTCGAAAGAACTACATTGACAAATACTACGGAATACAAAGACACGTTTGATCTTGCTCCGGGTTGTTATTCGGTTATCATTGACGATTCTGATGATGATGGATTGAGCTTCTGGTATTCGGCGCAGGTTGAAGGTGAAACTGCCGGTTTCTTCAGAATACGCGAAGTAGGCGGTTCAATAGTTGAGACTTTCCCGGGAGACTTTGGGTCCTACCACCGTTACGACTTTACTGTTGGATTAACACTGAGCACCGAGAAAAACGAAATGGCAGATGAGTTTATGGTTTTCCCGAATCCGTCTTCCGATAAAATCCGGGTAGAATATGTTGGTAATCTCGGTGAAGAACTTACTGTTGAGATCCTTGATTTGAACGGAAGAGTAATCCAGAGCAAAATCACCACATCAACGAATTATGCGATGGGGATTGACTTTAATATTAACGATCTGCATTCCGGAATGTACATCGTACGACTACTCGGCGAAAAGGGAAGCAGAACAACTCCTTTCGTCAAACAATAGCATATAATTGTTCGTTATAAATGAACGTCGTTCTTCTTCGGAGGAACGGCGTTTTTTTGTCGTCGACTTCGATACATCAGCCTGACGAAAAAAAGGCGCGCCTGTAACAGAGGCACTCTCCTCATAAGTATAGGTCTGCCTGCGAGTATGTATAGGTCTACCTCTTCTTATGTCTAGGTCTGCACATGAATATGTATAGGTCCATCTTCTCTTATGTATAGGTGTACATGTGGATATGTAAAGGTCTACCTCTTCTTATGTATAGGTGTGCATTTGATTATGTATAGGTCTATCTTATCTTATGTATAGGTGTACATGTGTATATGTATAGGTCTATCTTCTCTTATGTATAGGTGTGCATCTGAATAAGTATAGGTCTACCTCCTCTTATGTATGGGTGTGCCTGTGAGCATATGCAGGTATGGATGCGAGTACATAAAGGTGCGTCGATGAGCACCTAATGGTATGACGACGCGCACTTAAGGGTGTGATGACGAGTACATAAGGGTATGACGATGACCACCTAAGGGCATAACGATGAGTACAAGTTGGGGTTGGCGCAGGATTACAAATCCTCCGCTGCAAGTTCTTTCAATTCCCGGTAAACCAAATGCGTTGGCAGCCCCATAACGGTGGTGTAACTTCCGTTCATTTTCTCCACAGCTACATAACCGATCCATTCCTGTACGCCATAAGAGCCGGCTTTGTCGTATGGCTTGTAATTATCAATGTAATTGGCAATCTCACTTTGGGTCAATTTTGAGAACGTAACCTCTGTTCTGTCTGAGAAGCGTGTTCCGGATGAGCTGTTCCCTATAAACACGCCGGTAATGACTTCGTGTGTTTCTCCGGAGAGTTCAGTGAGCATTTCAATGGCTTCTTCCCTGGATGTTGGTTTTCCTAAGATCCGGCCTTTCAGAATCACGACCGTATCAGCGCAGAGAACTATTTCTTCTTCGCTCAGATCAGCGAAAAGTGCTTTAGCTTTCAACTCTGCCAGGTATTCCGGAACATCAGCTAAGGCTAATGTTTCGGGGTAATGTTCATCTGTGTCTTTGGTTCTCACTTCGAAATCGAAACCAAGGCCGGCAAGCAATTCTTTTCTTCGGGGAGATCCGGAACCTAAAATCAGCTTTTTTGTCATAAGAAATACCAGTAATAAGGCATGGAACAACCAATGATCATTAAAATTTTCAGTAAGAGATCGGCTTGTTTTAAGCGTTTATTCTCGTCTTTTAAACTCAACAGGATAATCACGAATAAAACTCCAACCGGAATCAGGAAAATGGGTGCGAAAGCTTTTAAGAATGAATCCCGGTAGAGAAAATAACCGTCGAGAAGAAATGGAGTGGAGGTAAGCAGAAGTAATACAAGCAATATGATCGCGATGCGTTTTGTTTTTCTCTTCCCCAAAACTATCGGAAGTGTTTTTGCTCTTAAGATTAAATCTCCCGGAACATCCTGAATGTCTTTGATGATTTCCCGGATCAGGTTCAATATTCCGGCATAGAACGCAAAAACGAGTACAACAAAGGTATTGAAGTAAGAACCGAAAGCCCAGCCGGTATGCAGGGGAGTTTCTAATGTCCAGCTGCTCGGCAGATTATCACGCTGACTTTGTATGAATTCCAAAAAGTGGATTCCGCACAGAATAGGTACAAGAGCAGTTAACCCGGCAATAATCAGGTTTCCTATGAAAAACTTCCGCTTGAAATAGGTAGAGTAGAACCAAAGCGCATTGATGCTCAGCAAATGAATGAAAACATACCAGAATGTGTCGTAACGCCAGCTTAGGTAACAGGCAATTGCGAAGGCGGTGAAATTCATTGTCCAGTGCAGCACAATTGCCCAGCGCGGCTTCACAAACTTTCCAATGATTACTTTGTCCGGTTTGTTAACCTTATCGGCCTTCACATCGAAATAATCGTTAATGATATTTCCTGCGGCTGCAATGAGAACGGTAGAAAAAACAAGTAAGAAAAAATCGAATGGCTCAGAGTTTCCCTGGACGGAATCCATCTTGATCCGCGGTATAAAATAAACCCGCATTCCGTACATTGTCAAGGCAATGACGAAAAGATTGATCGGTCTTACAAGTTTGAGTATATGCATTATTTCACGACAGTATATTCTGTTCTACGATTTTCCTGGTGCATTTTCTGTTTCGCGGCTTCTGTTGTCTGTTTCGCAATTTCCTCATCTGAGAAGATCGGTTTTGTTTCACCGAATCCTTTGGAAGTTAAACGAGAAGCTGCAATTCCGTTTGTAACTAGGAAGTCCAGTACCGATTTTGCACGGGCTTCGGATAGTTTCATGTTTACCACGGCATCACCCTGTGTATCGGTATGACCGGCAATTTCTATTTTGATATCCGGATTCGTTTTCAGGAAATCGCGCAATTTTGTCAACTCAATGGTTGATTCCGGTCGAAGTGTGGCCAAATTCAAATCGAAGAATACGTTTTTCAATGCAACAGGAATTCCCGGCGCACTCAGCGGAACCAATGGAACGTCCATGTGGAATACTTCCTGGTTTTCCGGAAGTGTCATGTTGAAATTCTGAGAGAAGAAGTTGTATCCCGGATAAGAAACGTTCAGAACGTATTCGCAGTCGAGTGGAAGTGAAACGGTAAATGCTCCTGTAACCGGATCGGCTTCGGAACGAATGATCTCTTTTCCTGTTTTGATATCGATCAAAGAGAATTTCCCCGGAACCGGTTTCTTATTCGGACTTGTCTGATCGTATACCAAACCGTCGAAGTATAATGTTTTAACCGGTTTGAATTTCTCCGGCATCATGAAGTAGTACAAATCCAGATCACCATAACCACCTGCTCTGTCTGATGCGAAGAAAGCAATTTCACCGTCGGCACTTACCATTAATGAATTATCGTCGGTTTGCGAATTGATCGGGTAACCTAAATTTTCAGCTTCGCTCCAGTTTCCGGATGCGTCCATGCGTGAAACGAAGATGTCTAATCCTCCGAATCCTTTATGACCACGGGAAGCAAAATACAATGTTTTACCGTCCGGGTGAATCAGTACCGATTCTTCCATTAGGGGTGTATTT
The DNA here is from genome assembly GCA_965649925.1 of uncultured Fluviicola sp. GTDB lineage: Bacteria > Bacteroidota > Bacteroidia > Flavobacteriales_D > Crocinitomicaceae > Fluviicola. Next base: position 1,031 of record CBFGMW010000220.1, on the reverse strand, counting down.
ATTGTGTTTGGAAGACGGATAGGAGCGCCCCAGGTTCCATTGTCAAGCAGGTTGGAAACAAAAATATCTGCATCAGATTCCATTCCTCTGGAGCTTACACGACGCACAAAGTACATGGTTTTCCCATCGGATGATAGTGATGGCTGCGATTCCCAGCTTCCGGTATTGATCAGTCCCGGAAGATTTACCGGGTTTGTCCATTGCTGTCCTAAGCGTTTCGTTATAAACAAATCACAGCTTCCTTTTCCGGTTCTTCCATCGCCGTAATCAATAAAATCGCCCATGGAACAGGCAACAAAGATCAGGCTTCTTCCATCGGCAGAAATGGTTGGAGCTCCTTCGTTTCTCAGCGTATTGATGTTTGTTGGCATTGGGAAAGCTTTTTCCCAGATATTGTATTCGTTTAGATTAGAAACAAAGAAATCTTCCTGCTTTTTGTATTTTTCTTCCGGTGCAGGAACACGATCATCGTGTATAAGGCGTGTGAACAGAATTGTTTTTCCATCAACAGTTATAGTAGGAAAGTATTCAGGATCGGCAGTATTCACACCTGCACCCAAATTGATCGGATTGAAATTGCTTGGATTCTTTTGTTCCTCCAAAGCTAAATTTGCCATTTCAATGATCTGGTTGGCATCTTTCACATATTGCGGATTTGCACTTTTTATCTGAGTGTAAGTAGTCAGTGTTTTGATCGCATTAGTGAAATCGTTTTCCTTGTATTCCAACAGTCCTAAATAGTAATAAGTAGAACCTGTTCTTGAATGCTGCGGATTAATGGCTATTGCCTGGCGGTAATGTTCTATAGCTTTTGCGTTTTCACGCTTGTATTCTGAAAATTCGCCGGCGAGAAGGTGAGCTTCCCAGAATTTAGGGTCGCGCTCTAAGGCTTTTTCACAATAATCAATTGCTTCTGTAAAGTTGCTTTTACCAATTTTCTGGGCTTTTTCAACCAGTTCAATCGCTTTTTTATCTTTTGAAGAGTATACAATCTGTGCATTAGAACAACTTGATAGCACAGTTACTATAAC
>CBFGMW010000219.1:0-5203 GCA_965649925.1 uncultured Fluviicola sp. | reverse complement strand
AGTGAATACTGATGAAATAATCTACCTTTTGATTGTTTGCCATGTCAACACGCGTATCCAGGGTGGGATAAGTGTCGTCTGTTCGCGTATAAAGCACTTTCACATTTGCCAGTTTCTCTGTCAGATAAGAGCCAAACTTCTTAGCAATCAACAAATTCAGGTCTTTTTCCTTCAAATGATTTGCGTTGGCCGACAAATGCCCCGGATCTGAGCCTCCATGTCCCGGATCTATCATAATGGTAACCGTCTGGGCCATTGCCGAGCCAAAAAACAAGGCAAAACATATCAAAAGAAATCGTAACTGCATGATACAAAATTACATTCGTGTTTTCATCAAATTTACCTTCCGAAAAAAGGTTACCAAAAACGAATTGTTAATTTTTGAAAGATAATAACCAATATTGTGGCCGTGCGGACTGCGTTTTATGCGTGCGAAGCTGATCTTTTCCTCCTAGCCATGACAGAACATTCCAAAAAATTGACACTTTTGTTCTATGAATAATGCGCGTATTGCTTTAGTTGAAATTGGTGGATCGCACGACGAGTGTATACTCACTCAGGTAAACGCGCTGAAAACACAAGAGGCAGAAATTCATCTGATATGTGACACCAAAGTTCGTGAGCGCAATGAATATCTTAACGCAGAATTTAAAGGAATTTTTGAAGTAAACACAACCGGCGCTGCAATCGGAGATGTGCGTTTAATGCGTGGAATTATCCGCTATTTGAAAGAAAACCGGATTGAGAAAGTTGTTTTTAACACCGCTCAGGGCGGGCACGTTCGCAACCTCGCGTTGATGATGCCGAAATCAATCAATTGTTATGGGATAATTCATACTATCCGAAAATTCAACGACAGTTTTACACAGAAAATTATTCATAAGATGATTAAGCGTTATGCTGTTCTTAGTGATGATCTGCTGAAACGGGTAAAGCCGAATAGCAAAATTAACGTCAGGAGTTTTTACCCGATTGAATTTCCCGTCGAAAAAGAAAAAAAGTCCGGGACAGGGGATGAAATCCTGATTGGAATTCCGGGCGGCGTTGAGAACAGGCGGAAAGACCTGGCAGCATTCTCCGAAATGATTTCTCAGACACCAGAGAACGTTCACTTCATTTTCCTGGGAAAGTCTGACTTTTCACTCAGTGACGCCCGGGAATTTATCGCAACATTGGAAGAAAGAAATTTGATGAAACGTGTTGAGCTTTTCGATCATTTCATTCCAACCGATGAGTTTTTTATACGTATTCAGGCATGCGATTTTTTGCTTCCATTGATTCACCCCAACACACCGAGTGCTGATGAATATATTGTAAATCAGATTTCGGGAAGTTTCTCACTTAGTTTCGGACTAAAAATACCGTTACTAATCCATGAAGCCTATCAGGATGAAGATGATCTTCAAAAATCGGCGTTTTTCTATACCGTCGAAAACTTCAATAAGACGCTCCAATTGGCAACCGAAAAACATCCTAATAAAATAGTTGAAATTGACTCTGTCGAGAAATGGAAAAACACATTCCAGCACACAAATTTCCTGCGCTTTATTGAACTAATTTGACAGTTTAAACAGGTCGGACGCAATGGCATCTGCACGCAAACGTCCGGCAATCGACAAAATCAAATGAGTGTTCGTTTCAATCATTTCGCCACTGGCAAGAAATTGGTTTTTCGTTTCCATCCATGCTTCATCCAAACTCAGGCAACTCTCTAAATCTGATTTAGAAACACCCCATTTCGTTCGGAGTCCTATCATCAGTAATTCATTGAATCTGTCGTAATCTGAAAGGGTTTCTCGTTCTTCCAAAAACAACCCCGACTCTATTGTTTTCATATAAACCTGATTGTTCGGCTTATTCCAATAACGTTCCTGTTTGTTATAGCCATGTGCCGAAGGACCAATTCCAACATACGGAATCCCCAACCAATAAGAAGTATTGTGTTTCGAGTAACGTTCTTTTCGCGCAAAATTGGAGATTTCATATTGCTCAAATCCAAATTCCTGAAGTGTCTCAACCAGAATCAAAAACTGTTCAGATTGTGTTTGGTTTGAGGATTCACGCAGTTTTCCCTTCTTTATCCAGGCAGCAAGCGGCGTTTTTTCTTCCACAGTTAAGCAGTAAGCAGAAATGTGTTGAATATTCAATTGCGCTATTTTACTGATATTACTTTTCCATTCTTCGTTAGAAAAATTCGGCAAGCCGTACATCAGGTCGACAGAAATATTCTCAAAACCCACGGAAATTGCCTGTTCAATGGCATTTATTCCTTCAGGTGCAGAATGCGTTCTATTCATCCAATCAAGCTGATCAGCCTGTAATGCCTGAAGCCCGATACTGAGTCTGTTAACACCGGCTGCTTTCCAGTTTTCCAAATTTTCAAGCGTGCAATCGTCCGGATTACATTCCAAAGTTATCTCAGGAAAATCTAAAATACTGTATTCTTCCCGACATCTTTCAACTAAGTTTTTCAGTTCAAAAACATTCAGTAAACTGGGAGTTCCGCCGCCAAAATATATAGTTTCAAAAACAGCGTTATTCCATTCTGAAGCACGCATGGTTAATTCATCGCAAAGTGCTGCCACCATTCGTTCTCTATACGCCTCAAACGTAGTCGAGAAATGAAAATCACAATAAGAACATTGCTGCTTACAAAAAGGGATATGGATATAAATACCAGCCATGTTGCGAAGATACAGATTTAACAAAGGCTGCAAAGAATTCAAATGAATGTTAAATTCAAGAAAATTCTGCTGAAGGAAGCATTTTTCTTGTACATTTCAGATATGGGATTTAGAGAGCATCAGGCAGCCATAGAAAAAGAATTGGACAGATTCATGGATTTGATGAGCACACTACTGCCCCGTTACTCTCATCTTTTGAGTCAGGACAATCTAAATGATCAGGAATTGCACGAATTAGGCGAGCTGGAACATTTCCTTATCGGAGTAAGCGGCAGAATAAGTTCTATTAAAACTTTGCTGGAACAAGATGTTTTCGGACACAGTTTACACCAATACTACAAGGAAAAAAAGAAAGCTGAAAAGGGAGATTTAAAGGCCCTTGAAAAACTGGAGCATCTCAGAAAAACTTTCGGAAACGCTTTGGAAACAGGTTCTATTGTTAATTGGAACTAAGCCGCCAAAACAAGAAACATAAGAAGGTGTAAAACGCCCCAAAGACTCACGCCTATAATGCCACATACAAAGCCTGCCTTTCCTTTTAAGTAAGAAGACTTCGTATAATCTTCTGGATAATCGTTATACAAGCTCATCGCCTGTTTTCCTTTCACAATTGCCATTGTTCCGAGAAGAAGGACACCCAGACCTAAAAGACCCGAAAGAACCAATGAAAGCACAATAGAAATAATTCCCATTGCCAGTGTTCCATTTACATTATCCAAGTCTTCTCTTGGTTTCGATTTCTTTGGTATTCCTGCATCTAATAATTCGGTGCTCATATTTGGTTAATTACATTAAAAATATCAGTAACAATTAAGGGCAGACGGTGATCTGCCCTTACGGTTTTTTTTATACTATCCGGATTATTTTCCCGGCATTTCACGTGTGAATGCAGGAATTCCGGTAACATCCATTCCAGTAATCAATAAATGAATATCATGTGTTCCTTCGTAAGTAACAACCGATTCTAAGTTTGCCATGTGACGCATCATAGAATATTCGCTTGTAATACCCATTCCACCGTGGATCTGACGTGCTTCGCGCGCAATGTCCAACGCAATTTCCACGTTATTTCTTTTGATCATCGAAATCATAGCTGAAGTTGCACGACCTTCATTACGCAATTGTCCTACACGTAAAGTAATGAATTGAGCTTTCGTAATTTCAGTAATCATTTCAGCCAATTTCTTCTGAACTAACTGGAACGAACCAATTGGAACATTGAACTGGATTCTTTCTTTTGAGTAACGCAATGCCTGATCGTAACAATCCATAGCAGCACCAAGTGCTCCCCATGCAATTCCGAAACGGGCAGAGTCCAAACAGCTTAGGGGCGCGCCTAAACCAGAACGACCCGGAAGCAGATTTTCTTTCGGAACTTTTACGTTTACGAAGATCAATTCACCCGTTGCAGAGGCGCGAAGCGATAATTTTCCGTGCATTTCAGGAGTTGAAAAACCTTCCATACCACGTTCAACAACTAAACCGTGAATACGGCCAGATTCGTCCTTTGCCCAAACAACGGCGATATCCGCGAAAGGTGCATTTGAAATCCACATTTTAGCTCCGTTCAACAAATAATGGTCACCCATGTCTTTGAAGTTCGTGATCATTCCACCCGGATCAGAACCATAATCAGGTTCCGTTAATCCGAAACAGCCCATCATTTCACCGGTAGCTAATTTTGGTAAATATTTTTGTTTCTGCTCTTCTGTTTCATATTTCCAGATCGGATACATAACCAAAGAAGACTGAACAGAAGCAGTTGAACGCAAACCAGAATCACAACGTTCCAACTCCTGCATAATCAATCCATAAGAGATTTGATCTAAGCCGGGACCACCGTATTCTTCAGGAATGTACGGACCAAAAGCTCCGATTTCACCCAAACCTTTTAATAGGTGCATCGGGAAAGTTGCTTTTTCGTAGTGCTCATCAATAATCGGAGACACTTCTTTCTTCACCCAGGCACGAGCTGAATCACGAACTAATTTTTGTTCGTCAGTCAACAATTCATCCATTAATAGATAATCGGGGTGCGTGTATAAATCTGTTGCCATTACGCTGTTTTATTTTTAACAATGCAAAAGTACTGAAAATTCATACTTCGGCAAGCTAAGCGAATGAATAGCAAATAGAAAAACCATACTCAACAGATTAACTTGTATATTTTGACTTCTCTCCCGATAATTATCCGGATTTAACTTTGACTTTGTTTTTAACCGGATGAGTTTGCTAATTTTGCTATATATACCGAGAAACAAATAATTGAACACCATATTAGACATAGAACCCATTCAAAAAATGGTCTTTGAACCGCGTGTTACAGACGATTCATTTTTTGCGGTGTTTGTTTTTTTGGGCGGAGCAATTATTGTGGCTCTTTCGCGCTTTATCCAGCGAGATGTGTTTATTATTCTTTCCAAAGGCTTGTTTTTGCTTAAATCCAAAGAAGATCTGGCGAAAGACGGAGAAATACTTTCACCCGTTACATCCTTCCTGCTTATCCTGCAATTCTTTGG
>CBFGMW010000218.1:0-5204 GCA_965649925.1 uncultured Fluviicola sp. | reverse complement strand
GCGAAAGTGATCCGACAGCTTCTACCGTTTCATTTTCGGTTTCACTGGACAGTATGTTCCAGAAATCATTACCAACTAATGTTATTCGTCCGGAACTATTAGATTTTGAAATGCTGCATTTATTCGGAATCCCGGGTGCCAGCGCAAAAAATAATTTCGACAGTTTGATGGTTCCCTTTCGTTGTGTGGCAAGCGATATTGTAGCAAAGCAGAGCACCGTTTTCAATCAGGGCTATTTGAATCAGGCAGTTAGAGCTTCTATGACGTTTCCGTTTTTCGTTAACCCGATTCGCATAAACGGGGTACTTTATTTCGACGGCGGACTTTACAACAACTTCCCGGGAGATGTTATGTGTGCAAGCTTCAATCCGCAATTTGTAATCGGAAGCAACGTTTCATACAATGCTTCACCTCCCAGGGAAGATGACCTGATCAGTCAAATAACCAACATGTTGGTTACACCATCAAACTTCACTATCCCTTGTGAAAACAGCATTTTGATTCAGCCGAAAACCAATATCTCCACCTTTGAATTTGATGAAGTAGAACAAGCCATTAATCAGGGGTACGCATCAACCATTCTGATGATGGATTCCATTAAGAATCTTGTGTCCTGCAGAACAACACCGGAAGAATTAGCGGCGAAACGAGCAAAGTTTTTAAGTAAACTTCCACCATTTAAAATCAGCGAAGTACAAACTACCAATAGCCGGAGATTAGACGAAAGCTACGTCCGAAAATCGATTCTAAAAAACAACAAACAGCAATTACTGCCATACCAGCAAATGGAACGCAGGTATTTCAGAACTTATGCAACACCACAAATCGATTATTTATTTCCAACTATTGATCTGAAAGATGACTCAACATACAAACTGCATGTTGATGTAACCAGTACCAGAAACCTTCGGGTAGATTTCGGTGGAATTATAAGTTCCAGAGCAATTAACACGGGTTTTGTACAATTGAATTATTTCCATTTGGCACGAGCCGCCAGTATGATTGAAGTAAACAGTTATTTCGGAAAGTTCTACGGATCGGGAAAAATAAGCGGTGAGATTCATCTCCCTTCCTATTACCCCGTTTCATTTAAGGGTTATTTTTGTTTGAATCGGTATGATTATTTCAAAAGCTTCGCAACATTTTTTGAAGATGTACAACCTTCGTTTCTGGTGCAGTACGAAACATACGCTGGTGGCCAGGTAAAAATTCCGCTATTCAATAATTCAAAAAGTGTATTCGACTACAAACATTTTGAACTTGTTGACAACTATTACCAGACCACTGAATTCACCAACAAAGACACAACTGATCTGACCCGTTTTTATGGTGATGCAATATCATTTCTTCTCGAACAAAATTCCCTGAACAGAAAGCAATTTGCCAGTGCGGGAACACTTCTTTCTTTCAATGCAAAACTGGTACAGGGTAAAGAACACAGTATTTCAGGATCCACATCGCCAACTGATTATGATTACCGGAACCATCATCAATGGATTACATTAAACGCCGAATTTCATACATTTCCGTTACACAAAAAACATATATCTATTGGTGTACACGGAATTGCGAGCGTATCGAGCCAAAGTCTGTTCAAGAACTATACTGCTACTCTGCTGAATCTAAATTCGTTCCAGGCACTTCCTGATCTAAAAACATTCTTCTTACCGGAATACCGTTCTCCGCAGTTTATTAGCGGCGGCTTAAACCTGATAGTTTCACCTGCCAAACATATCGATATCCGGGTTGACGCATATATGTTCCAGCCCTTCAAACAATTAACACAAAACGACGATGGTACATTCGGGTATTCCCCTCTATTTAAAGGTGAATCGATAGTTGCTGCTGCATCTGCCATTTATCACTCACCAATTGGACCATTACGGGTTACAGCAAACTATTTCCCATTACAGGCTCAGCCCATTTACTTTCAGTTTTCATACGGATTCATTCTTTTCAACGATAAAGCGCTCAGGTAAATTAAAAATTCCAATCCGCTATGGAAAAGAAAAGCCAGATCTTGCTCCTTTATTGATTTCCCAGTTTTAACACATTTCGTTCTTCTACATTTTCAATTTTAAATTTTCCATTAAATCTGTTTATCTTCGCCCCTCTAAAAAAATAACTATGAGCAAAATCATCTGCGGTATTCAACAAATGGGAATCGGGGTGCCAAACGTACAGGAAATCTGGAAATGGTATCGTGAACATTTTGGAATGGACGTTCGAATCTTTGAAGAGGCTGCTGAAGCGCCTTTGATGACAAGATATACCGGAGGTGATGTACATGCAAGAACTGCAACTTTGGCGCTTTCAATGGAAAGCGGCGGTGGTTTCGAAATCTGGCAATTTACTTCCAGGCCAACGGTGAAAGCTGATTTCCCGATTAGACTAGGTGATTTCGGTTTGTACGCTTGTCGTATGAAATCGCGCAATGTAGACGAAACATATACTTTTTTAAAGGCGAAAGGCGCAAACGTATTGAGTGAGCCTCAGGTTTTACCGAACGGGCAAAAACACTTTATGGTCATAGACCCAAATGGAAATATTTTCGATATTGTTGAAGGTTCAGGCTGGTTTATGAACACCAAATTTGAAGGGAAAACGGGGGGCGTGGCCGGCTCAATGATCGGAGTTAGTTCGATTGAAAAAGCACTTCCGCTTTACCAGGACATTTTGGGTTATTCGAAAGTAGAATATGATGTAACCGATACCTTTGGTGCGTTTGACAATATTCCCAACGGGAATCAAAAGATCAGACGCGTACTTCTTTCTCATCCTGAAGATCGAAAAGGCCCTTTCGCCAAACTACTTGGCCCTACTCAGATAGAATTGATACAGGCGATTGACAGAACAGATGCTGTTTCCATTTTCAAAAATCGTTTTTGGGGAGATTGGGGATTCATCCATTTGTGTTTCGATATCCAGGGAATGGATGATTTACAAAAAGAATGTGAAGCAAAAGGATTTCCGTTTACAGTTGATTCCGGAAAAACATTCGACATGGGTGAAGCCGGCGGTCGATTCAGTTATATTGAAGATCCGGACGGTACGTGGATCGAATTTGTTGAAACACATAAAGTTCCGGTAATGAAAAAATTCGGGTGGTACATTCATCTGAAAAACAAAAAACCGGGAGCTTTCCTTCCGAACTGGATGTTAAGAGCAATGCGCTTTAACAGGGTGAAATAATTTCAGAAAAAAGCTTATTTTAGGGCAAGTTTCAGATCAACGTAATTAACAATGAGAAAACTTGCTTACCTGTTGTTCACTTTATTATTGCTTGTAATTACAACTGCCTGCGAAGACGACCTGCCACAGATGGCAGGTCCTGAAACACCTGTTGTTTTTGCACTTCTCGACAAAACGGATTCATTGCATTATGTAAAAATCACCCATTCCTTTGGCGGAGCAAATAACGCCATTGAAGTGGCACAAATTCCTGATTCGAGTTATTACTCAAATATTGATGTAAAAGTTGAAGAATGGCTTCCGCTCACCTCCAATTACTCGAATATGCAAAAAACGAGAACATGGACCTTGAGAGATACCATCCTCAACGGAAAAGCACCGGGAACTTTTTATGGACCGGCCCAAAAAGTATATTACTTCAAAACAGATGCATACAGCAGCAGCAATATTCCTCAAGATTTTGATCCAAATTTATCTGTGGCACTGAAACAACCGGCAGTTTATAAATTAGTTGCAACAGTAAATGGAGGTGAATATGTCATCAATAGTGAAACAAGACTCGTTGGAGAATTTTCTGTGCTTTCACCGGCACCTAATGTAGCGCTTGGATTCTGCGGTTCAACAACAAACCCAACCGCATACAATGCAGGTGTGTTTACTGCGGGTTTTTCAGGAATTGTGAATGCTTCTGTTGAGGTATTTTTTAATGAGTTTTATAATGGTACACCCGTTGAAAAATCATTTTCTGTTAATCTGGGTTCGAAAGAAGCAGCTTCTGAAGGAGCTTCGTTTGATCTGTATGGAAAAACATTTTATGAGAAGATCAAAGCAACAGCTACTAATGATCCAGCAATTACTAAACGGCAATTATCAAAAATTAAGATCTCTTTCACCGGTGCATCAAAAACCTTGTCAGATTATATTCATTTGGGCGAACCAACTTCTTCATTCGAATATGGAAAAGATTTTTTCACAAATGTTACTGCGTCAGACGGTCGAAGAGTCATTGGTGTTTTCACATCGAGCTACATGAAAACATATACAAAAGTAGACTGGGATCCTGACCACCCTATTTTACGCGCAATTACACTTGCATCTGTTAAAGCGCTCTGTAACGGCCCAATAACAGGAGATTTGCTCTTCTGTAGCGACAATCCGCAAGATGCAGGAGAAAACTTCAGTTGCCAATAATCGGAATACTTATTCATGCGCGGTTTTAATCCCCAAATCGTTTGGTCACTTGAACGAATGGCAATAATTATTGATTAAAGTGTTCAATAAGCTTGATTTAAGTTCGTATTTTTGACCAAATGCAAAACCTTATGAAAAGACTCTCCAAATTGTACTTTTTATTAATTCCTGCTCTTGTTTTATTTTCGAGCTGTGAAGACGAAATAGGTCACGATGGTGAATATGTAGAAACGCCAGTTGTTTTCGGACTGCTGGACAAATCTGATTCTTTACATTATATCAAAATCACCCATTCATTCGGAGGATCTAATAATGCTGTAAATGTTGCCCTGATTCCTGATTCAAGTTATTACCAGGATATAGACGTGAAAATTGAAGAATGGGTCCCTGTTTCCGGAAATAACGGTACGTTGGTTAAAGTAAGAACCTGGTCCTTACGAGACACTATTCTTTCTAATAAAGCAGAAGGTGCATTCTATTCTCCGGATCAAAAGGTGTATTATTTCCAAACGGAAGTATACGACAACAACAATCAACCGGCAAACAATGATCCGGATCTTACAGTAGCTTTAAAACAAGATGCTACTTATAAACTGGTTGCGGTAGCCAATGGTGGTGAATACACTATAAACAGTGAAACAAAACTCGTTAATCCGGTTAGTATTACATATCCCAGTTCACTGGCTGCATTATCATTTGTAACATCCACCTCCAGCGGGCAAATATACACAAATGCAAATGTTAAGGTTAACGTTGGAAGCGACACCTACCGTGCCCAAATTGTAGATGCTCGTATGAAAGTTTATTTTAAAGAATACTTT
>CBFGMW010000217.1:0-5207 GCA_965649925.1 uncultured Fluviicola sp. | reverse complement strand
TTTTGCATGCAGTTCTTTATAAGAATATGAAACAGTTGGATTTCCCGGTTCATTTGGCTCCCAGATAATGGCTTTTTTATCGCCTCGTGTCGCCAAATGCCGATCAAGCATGTTTTCCGTAATGTTCAATTTCCCGTCAACAAACCAATTCACATTGGGCTCTGTAAAATTCCAGTCTAAAGTTTTTGACCAGGGCTTTTTCCATTGAAATGTTCCGGCTACATCATCCCAAAAAGCTTCGGGCTCTGAAACACTTTTCCGGTAAACCTGCTGGTATTCTTCGAAAGATTGAATGTGTGGAATCTCCATATTGATCATTTAAAAAAAATGTAATGACAATAATAAAACAAAGTAGGGACAAGTCGCGACTTGTCCCTACTTGTCCCTACATATTTACAAAAAAATAGAGGAATGTTATTCCTCTATTTTGTATTTTTTGAAAAATGCGTCCCAATCCCAAAGGAATTGATCAACCACCTGATCCATTCGTTTTAAGAATAATGGATTTGGTGCTTGCAAACGTTTAAAATATTCATCCTGGAAATGATTCAATCCGTATTTATGGAAGATCGCTTTAGAAATGGCATAAATCATGTTTTTTGAAGGATGATTTACGCGTGACAAAAATTTCTGGTATTCTCTAACAGTACTTTCAACCTCAGCTGGTGAAGCCTGCATGATAACGCTCAATTTATCGAAAATAAGCGCTTCAATGCGTGCAGCCTGATCTACTTCGAACGTGTTCTCTAAAAAAGATAAATTTGCTACTAATATAATAATGGCAAATTGGTCACTGTCTTCAGCAGTAATGTTTGGTGATTGTACGAATGCGGGATCGTCGTTGATTAAACTTGCAACCTCTGGAAAGCCAACCTCAACTACGTCGAGTACTCCGTTCAGGAATACATTCGCCAATTGATTATCGGAAACTTTTTTCTTAAATACCAGCATATCTTCTTCGTTCTAAGACAAAAATAGGCGAATCAGCGTGCGATATGAGGCAGGTCGTTATGTAAATGTTAACGAAGTTATTAACATTCAAATCAAAGTAATGAACCATTGATTAAACAAATTGTAAGCAAAGTTGTTGAACGATGAACAAACTCTCATCCTCGTTTTTTACTTATATTAGTGTGCAATGAAAAATCACAACCTCGTTTTTTTCTTATTTCTTATTCTTTTCTCTTGCTCTGACGAGCCGGAGAACGCCCATGTAACTCAGAAACACGCTTCTGAATCTCAGGAACCTGCTCCAGAATCAAAAGATCAGAATCCATCCACCGTTTCCGAAAACACTGATTCTATCTTCTCGCAGAATGCAGGAATATTGGAATGGCTAAACCCGAGCAAAGGAATTCGAAAGGGAGCAGTTCTTTACCGGATCGACAATTCGAAAAGCTTTGAATTGATCTACAATGAAAAGAAAAAATGTAAACAGCTCATTGATTCTTTGATTCAAACCTGCCCCGATGATCTGGCAGCAGTTCTCCCGAAATGGCAATTGTTCTCCAAAAATCTAAAACTTGACAGTTTAACACCCGTATTCCCGAAAATTGAATTTCGTGAAGAAGCTATGCATTTTGGCAACAGCAATTTTGTTGCAACGTACAACGATTTGTTAAAAAAGGAACGCAAAATGAAAAACAGTTTCCATTTGTCGAAAAGGGATTATGCATCAATTGATTGGCTGAAGAAACACGGAGCGAAGGTAAAAAAGGGGCAATTAATTGGAATTACCACAAGTAAAAACTAACTGTTATCAACCGTTAATTCGAAAGTGCTTCCTGTTCGTTTCAGGATTCCGTTTAATTGTTCTGCCAGTAACTGAACCAGGTCCAGGCCAAATCCCTGCACCAGCAGTTCGTCATTAACCCAGGTTCCGTCATCACTGTATTTCAGATAAAAACCATTTTCCGTTTCCTGCAAGACAATAACTATCTCACCCTTCGACGATTGATTAAACGCATGTTTTAATGAATTCGAGATCAACTCATTGATCATTAATCCTAATGGAACAATAGATTCCAGTTTTAGCTGAAAATCGCGCACCTGGAGTTTGCACAGAATGATTTGATTTTCCCTTTTGTAGGAGTTCACAATATCTGTAGACAAACTCTGAATGTATTCTCCCAGGCTAAATCGCGATAATTCCTTTTCACGATACATCTGCTGATGCAGCAACGCCATAGATAAAATCCTGTTGATCGCTTCATCGAAATCCTTTTTTGCTTCGCTCGAGCCAACTTCGTCACGGTGCATGCGTAATAAACTGATAATGATCTGCAAATTGTTCTTTACGCGGTGGTGAATTTCTTTTACCAGGATAGCGTTCTCATCACTTTTACGCTGGATAATTTGATTCTGAAGTTCAAGCTCGGCGTTGGCAAGCGACATTTTTGCGTCAGTATAGCGCATAAAAATGATATGCTGAGAAATAAAGTATCCTGAAACGCTCAATGCAATCAAGGTTTCAACAGTCAATCCGATCATCTCAAGTACAGTGTGAAAACCGAGACTCATATAGAGTGTTTCAAAAAAGAAACAGAAATGAACAGTCACAATTATCCCGAAACATCCAATTACGAGCCAGCCAAGCCGGCTATTCAGAGTTGTAAATGTGAAAACGATCACTGCAAAAGCCCAAAAGAAATCAGGTGTATGAATTAAGCCTGTATTCAGATTACATGAAACGCTCAGAATTGCAGTTCCGGCAATGGAATAAACATAACAGATTCGTTTCAGATCCCGATAATACCTGAGGTACAAAAGACAAAAGATGGCAATGATCCAGATGCTGCCGTAAATTAACGTAGAAACCCGATCATAAAACCAGGTTGCAATGGCTAATGAGAAAAAAATCAGGATGAAAAACACGGTTATCCTCCACAACATCACGTACCGACCTTTGTCGATATAATCGTCGTACTTGTCGGTATCCGGATAGAACCAACCCATCAATTACTTGATTTTACGGAAATAATTATCAGAATACTCGTTCGGATAGATGAACTGAATTATGGAATCACCTTTGTAAAACAATGGAAAATTTTCGTTCTTCAGATTAAACATCACGTAATCCTCATTTCCCATCGACAATGGTGCGCGCCCATCATTGATCGTGAACTTGCTGACCTTTTTTCCGTTATTATAGATCATCATTGCATCACCCTTCGTGATTTTCATTGTGATTTCTCCTTCAATAACAGACTCTTCAACCTTTCCTTCATTATAAATAACAATCAGCTCATACTCACCTGCAAGAAAAGGATATTTATCCTTCACAACTCCCCTGCTGCTTGAAGCAAAAGACAATAAACAAACAGCTAGAGCAACGAGACCAAGGGAAAGGATGCTTTTTTTCATATCTGGAGATTTTTATGGAAAGATATAAATATTTCTGCGTTGATTTCAAGAGGCTTTCCTGAATGGTTGAATTTATTGATTTGAAGTAATTGGATTACAGATGGAATTTTCATGCCGAATGCCGGAAAATCAGAATGTTTGGTGTATTTTTAACTCAACTAAGATGCAAAACACCTTGACTTTGGTTCGAATTTCGATACGCTGCTTGCTACTTCTCATTCTTTTTCAGGGAATGAATGCTGCGTATGGTCAGGATATACACTTTTCGCATGTTAATCGTCAGCCTATTTACCAAAATCCGGCCAATTCAGGTTTATTCGACGGTGATTTTCGCTTTACAGCAAATTACAAAGATCAATGGCGCCAGGTTTCCGTTCCCTTCTCAACCGTAGCTATTGCCATGGATTCCAAATGGAAAAAGAAGGGTTTGAACTATGGAATTCTGTTTTTTCACGACCAGGTTGGTGACGGAAAGTTCCAAACGGTGGAATTAAACGGAAGTTTAGGCAAAACTATCCAGCTGGATAACGATTCTGTTCATACGGTTTCTGCGGCTCTGCAATTTGGAATGAACTACCGCACGCTCGACGAAACCAAATTCTATTTTGATAATCAATTCAACGGAATAAACTTCGATCCGTCTTTGCCAAGTAATGAATTCCTGAACAACACCAGTAAAACAAATATCAATGTATCGGCAGGATTGGTTTATCAATGGAATAAATCGACCAAAGAAAAACTCACCGCCGGATTAAGCGGGCACAATCTAAACAGGCCTGACCAGAGTTTTTATGGAAATCCGCTGCAGCGTGACATACGTATTAGCACATTCGCCGTTTACGACAGAAGAATCAATTCCGATATTGCCATTATTCCCGGTTTTAGTTTTAATCTGCAGGGAAAATACCGCGAGTTTCTTCCCGGTGCGCAATTACGGTATTACCTGGTTGACAAGCTAGGCAAATACCAGGCAGTTGACGGCGGAATTTGGTTCAGAAGCCGTGATGCAGTAATTATCCGTGCAGGAATTGCCATTGACAATTGGTCATTCGCGCTAAGTTACGATACAAATATCTCCAAACTGATTCCTGCAAGTAACGCTCGCGGCGGACTAGAATTATCTGCTCACTACATTATTAAACGCTTCAAGCCTGCAGCAATAAAACACAGAATATGTCCAGATTATATCTAATAGCGCTATTCTGTTTGCCAGCAATGGCATTTTCTCAGAACATGATGGGAAAATACCTGGAGTTTGCAGATGAGCAATTTAGGAAAGGTGATTATTTATATGCCCTGGAGTACTATGAAAAAGCAATGGAAATTGATTCGGTTTCAATTGCTGTTCAATGGAAAATGGCGGAAACAAATCGTGCGTACAAAGATTACCCCAAAGCGGCATATTATTACAAAAAAGTCTACGAAAAAGAAGAAACCGCCATGTTTCCCTCCAGTTTGCTGCAATATGCGCTCATGGAAAAACAATGCGGCCACTATTCCAAAGCATTAGAGTTATTGAAAATCGCCAAGAAAAAATACGCGAAAGACAAACGGGGTTATCTCTATCTGAAATCAAAACGGGAAATGGAATCCTGTCTTTGGGCTCAGTCGGCGCTAAAAGATACTGCAGATGTTGTTCCTGTTCAGCTTCCTGAAGGTTTGAACACAAAAGACGCGGAGTTTGGTCATATTATTTACGACAATCAATTTATCTATTCTTCCCTGCGCGGCGATTCCAGTAATATCAACCAGGAAATCTACGGCACGGAATACAAGCACAAGCTTTTTTTATTTCCATGGCAAGATTCAACCGGTACTATGCGTGCTATCAAGGAATTGAATTT
>CBFGMW010000216.1:0-5215 GCA_965649925.1 uncultured Fluviicola sp. | reverse complement strand
TTGGTATACGACGGATGATGCCAATATGCGATTGTCCAATCAGCGGCGTTTTGCTGTAAATCATTTACAAGCCAAGTTGCCATAGCAGCTGAAGGACTTCGGTCTTCATCGTAACTGTCGAGTACTACAAAATGAATGTTTCCGTAGTTATAAGAATAGTATTTTTCTGTTCCGGATGGAATTCCGCCGGCTTCACCGTTTGTTGGCAGTGAAAAAATGTCGAAGTACGCCGGTGCAGGAGAAAAAGGAATGTGATTGTTGTAATCATGGTTTCCGAGCGCCGGCCACAATACGGTATTTGCAAGAATGCTTTCGTACATATTGGAGAAAACACCTGTTTGATAACATGTCTGCGTTCCATCATTGATTCCGTTGCCATAAGCGTTGTCGCCAAGCATAATCCAGCCGTCAATGTGTTCATTTTGGTTTACCGAAAGAAACCCATCTCTCACACTGCGTTGATTGTCATCACCCATACCGGCATCTCCAATTACCCAAAAACGGTACGGGGCTTCGGTCCCGACTTCAGGATTTGTCTTGAAATACTGGCTGGTATTTGCCGGAGAAAGAATCTGGGAATTGGTTCCAACAGTATAGTAATAGGTCATTCCGGCTTGCAGATTTGTAAGCTGAATTTCATGTTCTGTTGTAAAATTGTAGGCAATTGCTTGTTGATTCAATAAACCGGGAGTAGTTCCATAGGTAACTTTGCTATCGGTTGGAATGTCTGTTTGCCATCTGATAATAATTGACTGCGTAGTTGCGGTTTGTAAGTAGGAGGTTCTTGTCAGCGTAACATTCGGAATTGACTGGTCTCCGGAAAGTGAACAATCGAAACTAATATCAGAACTGGCAACATCATCCTGGTGAATTTCAACGGCAATGGTATTGTTTCCTGAAATCAAAAGTGCCGGACTGAATGAAAAGTTGTGGGAATCGTCTTCGTTTGGCCAGGCAACCGTTCCGGAAGACAAGGTAGATGAATTAATGGTTCCGGCCGGCATATTTGTACGGAATACTTCTACACCATTTACATAAACTACTGCACCGTCATCTCGTTTGACAGACCCGTTTATCGCGCTGAAAGCAGATGGATTACTAACGTAAAATGTCTTTCGAAAATAAGTGGTAATGTGTTTATTGTTTGAGTTACTTCCAAAGCTTACTGTTGTTTGCTCATCTCCGTCACCATAACCTAATTCGGCATTCCCGCTTTGCCAGGTGTTGTCTGCGAATGAATTTTGAATCCAGGATGTTCCTAAATTGGTACCGCTGTCTTTGTATTTCCAACTGCTCCCAAAAGGAAACAGAGTAGTAGTTTGACTAACCAATCCAAATGAATTGATTGCCAAAAGAATCACAAGTAGTTTACGCATTGTAAATTTTTTACAAAGCAACCATTGTTAAATAATTTGGTGAATAGGAGAAGTTTATGAGATATTTAAATGTTTATTGCGCGTTCTTAATTGTTTTTTAACAACGGAGAGGCAAAATTTCTGCTGATGCAGAGAAACAGGTTGATTGAGTATGTTACCTAATTGCTTTGAACAAATCTCAGACTAAATGTTTTGTCTTGTTTGAATGAGTCGAGATAATTTCCTCTGATGATATAAGTGCCTGCAGCTAATTTTTTTTCAAGATCATAATAGGTTGATCCATCAAAACTTTCGGTTAAAACAAGCTTTCCCCGTGCATCGAAAATACTGAAATCGATTGCTGCACTTCCGTTTGGAAACCGCAATTGGATATTCGATGTTTCGTTTGCCGGATTTGGATAGAGTAAGACTTCATCATCAACAACTGCGCTGAAATTCCCGGGGTTGAAATCGAACAAAAACAGTCCGTACTGCCGGTCGGAGGCCAAAATACGTTTTGACGGAAGCAGCGTATACAATCCCCAGTTTCCGTTCATCGGAAAAGCCGAAGTTGCCGGATAAGTATCGTAATAGGCAATTTCCTGCGGCTGCGGATAGCGCATATCGTAAATATGGATTCCCAGGTTGTAATATGCAATAAAGCAAAAGGTATCGTTAGCCATTATATTGTGCGGAACGCTTCCGTTGAGAAAATCTGTTCCGAAATAATTGGTGATCTGAAGAGTTGTTCCGTTAAAACTGCATTTCTTCACGCGTTTTCCGGCTGTTTCATCTGCAAAAAGATAAGTTGAACCGTCAGGAGTTAACCAGCCCTGGTGATTGTAGCCCTGATCCTGGTAAAAAGTCATCGATTCGATATAAGCCGGCGAATTCGTATTCGTAAAATCATAAACCCGTAAACCGTCGTAACCGCAGTTTAAAAAAGCCAATCCATTCCGAATGTATGCATCATGAACCTCGTTTACATCATTCGGGCCAGACCATAGCTCAGTTAAATTCAGCGGATCTGCCAGCGAGAAAATCTTCATTGGCGACTGAATAGTCTGCGTATTTGTAGTTGACCGGTGAATCAGTGAGTAGAACTTTTGCTGAAGAGTGTCTATGAAAATGTTGTGTACGCGGCCAAAGAGAACACTGTCGGTTTTGACCAGGTGAATGGAATCTGGTAAATATTGAAAATCGATGATCTGAAGATTGCTGGTTCCTTCGTCGCTTACGGCATAAAGATAATGCTGATATGTTGCGTAATCTCTGTGACTTACACTGGCGTTTGCGGTGCGGCCTTTCACAAATCCTTTGGGAACAAACTTGTTTTCTGCCGAGATCTGAAAGATGTGTGTTCCTTCTGTTGATCCTGCAACGGCGTATTCTTCATTTTCCCATGTGAACCCGTAACAATCTGAATAGCGTACAAGGGAAGAGTTTGTAAGGAGAGAATCCTGCGACCATTGGTCTAATAAAGTCATGTTCATGGCGTTTTGCGCCGAGGTGATTTTGACGATAAAAAAGAAACAAATAAGTACTCCGAAGATTCTCATGCCTTAAAATTAGCGAATCCCGTTCTGAATCAGGACAAGATTTAATCAATAGAAAGATCAGTTTAAATGTAAAGTCTGTGAATTTAACCGGAAAACTGTGCAAATCATCGAACTTTCAGCTATGAAACTGGAGAAATAGCTATTTTAGCAGTCCAATTGGTAAACTGAATGAACAGTGTAGTAATCATACCCACATACAACGAAAGCGAGAATGTTGTTAAAATGATCGAGGCGGTAATGAACCTTCCTGATTATTTCTCGGTTTTGTTCGTGGATGATTCGTCTCCCGACGGGACAGCTGATTTAATTCGTAAAGAAATGGAACGTTTCCCCGAGCGCATTTTCCTGGAAGAACGAACAGGGAAACTGGGGCTGGGAACGGCTTATATCCATGGATTTCACTGGGCATTGAAAAAAGACTTTGACTATATCTTTGAAATGGATTGCGATTTTTCTCACAATCCGGACGATCTGCCAAGACTTTTAGATGCCTGCGTTTCGAAAGGAGCCGATGTAAGTATCGGTTCGCGTTACACCAAAGGCGGAAAAGTGAAGAACTGGCCGTTGGGAAGAATCTTAATGTCGTATTTTGCTTCGGTATACGTTCGAATGATCTTGTTTATCGGAATTTCAGATACCACTGCCGGATTCATGTGTTATTCCCGAAAAGTACTGGAATCTATGAAATTGGATAACATCCAGTTTACCGGTTACGCTTTTCAGATCGAAATGAAATATGCCGCCAAGAAAAAAGGTTTTAAAGTAACTGAAGTACCAATTACCTTTACAGACAGATTATTCGGTGAATCTAAAATGTCGGGAAGTATCTTTAAAGAAGCGCTTTTCGGAGTTTGGAAAATGAGAAACTTGAAAGTATAATGGCACGTATTCTAATTAAACAGGCAACAATCATAAACGAAGGGAAAGAATTTGTTTCCGATTTATTGATTGAAGATGATTTGATAGCACAAATTTCCGATTCGATTTCGTTAACAGGTGATTATACCGAAATAAATGCCGAAGGAATGCTTTTGATTCCGGGATGCATTGATGACCAGGTGCATTTCAGAGAACCGGGACTTACCCATAAAGCCGATATTGCTTCTGAGTCGTTTGCTGCCATTGCGGGTGGAATTACTTCCTTTATGGAAATGCCAAACACGGTTCCAAATACATTGACCCAGGAATTACTGGCCGATAAATACGCTATTGCGGCTTCGAACTCTTATGCGAACTATTCGTTTTTCATGGGAGCATCGAACGATAACCTGGAAGAGGTTCTGAAAACAGATCCGAAGAATGTTTGCGGAGTAAAAATTTTCATGGGTTCTTCAACCGGAAATATGCTGGTGGATAGTGAAACTACCCTGAATAATTTGTTTTCGAATGTTCCTATGCTCATTGCAACGCATTGTGAAGATGAAGCAACCATTCAACGAAACCTGGCGATTTACAAAGAAAAGTACGGCGACCAGATTCCAATAGAAGCTCATCCGCTTATTCGAAGTGAGGAAGCTTGTTATCTGTCTTCGTCTATGGCTGTTGAACTGGCAAAAAAACACAATACACGTCTGCACATTTTACATATCTCAACCGGAAAAGAAACGGCTTTGTTCGACAATAGTATTCCGTTGGAGAAAAAACGAATTACTGCCGAAGCTTGTGTACATCATTTGTGGTTTTCAGATGAAGATTACACTGCGAAAGGCAATTTCATAAAATGGAACCCGGCGGTTAAAACTGCTGCCGACAGAACAAAGATCTGGGAAGCGATCAATTCAGACCGAATAGATGTCATTGCAACCGATCATGCTCCGCACACTATTGAAGAAAAACAACAATCTTATTTGAATGCTCCTTCCGGAGGGCCGCTTGTTCAGCACGCTCTTCTGGCTATGCTGGATGCTTCAGCGAATGGTTTGATTACCCGAACCAAACTAGTAGAGAAAATGGCTCATGCTGTGGCTATTTGTTTCGAAATTAAAGATCGTGGATTCATTCGTGAAGGTTATAAGGCAGATCTTGTTTTGGTAAATCCGAATCAAACAACTGCTGTTACCAAAGAAAGTCTTCGCTACAAATGTCAATGGTCGCCGTTTGAAGGTACGATCTTTAAGAACAGAATTGAAGCAACTTTCGTAAACGGACAAAAAGTGTACGCGCATGGTTCTGATATTCGAATTAAGAACGGTGAGCGTTTAGCATTCAACCGATGATCAGAGCGCTGGCAATATTGACTTCCGTATTTGTGCTTCATTCGTGCAGTTCAAAGATCAAATTGCCTGATCCGCCTGATGATTT
>CBFGMW010000215.1:0-5236 GCA_965649925.1 uncultured Fluviicola sp. | reverse complement strand
AAACCTGAACCGCGCTTTGGCAGTCTTGATTTGTAGCTGCTGCTGTAGCACAGGCTACACATGAAAGTGTTGCAGCCCAGCCTCCTAGTTGTACACTTCCGTCGGTGGTATGACGAAATGTGAGACAGCCGTTCGAAGCTGTTGAAGTGATAGTTCCGGGCGATGTTGTACAATTGTTGTAAAGTGCGGGTGAATTTTGCGCCGGACCATTCAAAATAGAAAGGTAATCACAGCAGCTGCCCGGACCACCACAAAGAAAATAGGTGTCGTTCATGCTGAATGAAGTGAAAGTTGCTCTAACGCACATTCCTGCAGTACTTGGACAAAAAGTTCTGTAAATAGCATTGATATTCGCCGCGTAGTTACCACCGGCACCACCGTTGTCGTAATATGTTCCGGAACAGGTGTTTACCATACAGGCTCCTGCATACGTACTGCTGATACCTGTTGTTGGATGATTATATGTTTGTGCATTCAGCCCGAACGCCCCGAGCATGAAAACCAGTAATAATTGTTTCATAGAAGGATTTATTTAAGACTGTTCTATTGCTTGTTAGCACGACATCTCTCGTCTGAATAAAGTATAATGATATAATTTGTTGATGGGTCAGGAATCTCAATGTCGAGCGTAGGGTGACGCTGAGAATTGTAGGTTTCAAATGGAATGGACCTCACCATGTCAGCATTCGGGACCGGATTGTCCTTTATTTCGAATTCAACCCCTAAACGCAGGAAATAATCAATTCCTGCAGGTTGTTCGAAACGTGAAGCAGGGGGTTGCTGGGAAATAACAGGTGAAGAAATTCCCACCAGAAAAAGGAGAATAATTTTCATTACAGTTTGATTTACAGGGTTGAATGTACTATTTAGTTTGGTTTTTACCAAATAATGTGAAAATTTTTTATGTACTGAAAATATAGACGATCGGGATTCACCGGATTTGATGATTGGGGGTTTCAGGAATAAGAATATCTAAAGAACTTACTATTTTTGTACCAAAACTCACAGATGGTAGGAATAATTATGGGAAGCACGTCCGATCTTCCGATTATGGAAGATGCGGCGAAAATTCTAACCGAATTCGGTATTTCGTATGAACTGACGATTGTATCCGCTCATCGTACACCGGAACGCATGGTTGAATATGCAAAAACTGCTATTGATCGCGGAGTTCAGGTAATTATTGCCGGCGCCGGCGGTGCAGCTCATCTACCGGGAATGACTGCTTCTTTAACGCCGCTTCCAGTGGTTGGAGTTCCCATAAAATCAAGTAATTCCATCGACGGTTGGGATAGTTTATTGAGCATAGTTCAAATGCCAAATGGCATTCCTGTAGCCACAGTTGCTGTAAACGCTGCCAAGAATGCAGGGATTTTGGCTGCAAAAATTCTGGGCGCTACAAATCCGGATCTTCAAAAACGCCTGCAGCAATATATGGATGAAATGAAGGAAACTGTTTTGGATGGTGCAAGAAAAGTAGAACGAAACGGCTGACCTTTCCGCCACGGCGGACTTAGTCACCCTTCTTTTCCATTTTCGACTTTACAATTCTCAATTGTAGATCAGGTATTTCTGACGTGTTACCAAAAAGTTGTCTATTCCTTCTTTCCAGGTTGCCTTAATTTCTTTTGCCGATTTACCGGAAAGCAATTGTTTTCGTAATTCGGTAGTTCCCGCCAATCGATCAAAGAATTGCCGTTGATCAATAAAGGAGATACTGTCTCCCAATTGATCGCGTGCGTTGATTAACCAGCTCAAATTGATTTCATAAGCGCGCTTTCGTTGCACTGCCCTTAAATCATAGCCGTTACAGCTTTTGTTTTGCCACAAAGGGTCCTTTGCACCTGTAGTTGGCATTGGAATGAATGCATAATCTGTTTTGTGGAATTTTGGATGGCCATACATTTCAAATGGTCTTTCTGTCCCTCTCCCCACGCTAACAGTTGTGGCTTCCAGGAAACATAAACTTGGGTATAGTGTTATTGCCAAATCGCTTCTAAGGTTCGGTGACGGCGCAACCGGAATTTCGTATTTCAATTTGTGAAAATAGTTTTTACACGGAACTATATACATGCGGCTTGTAACGCCGTTTTTCAACCAGAACTCTCCGTTGATCATTAAAGCATATTCACCAATGGTCATTCCATATACAATTGGAACCGGATGCATACCAATAAACGAAACCTGGTCTTTTTCCAGGATTGGTCCGTCTACGTAATGTGCATTCGGATTTGGTTTATCCAATACAATAAGTGTTTTATTGTTTTCCGCACACGATTCCATGACATAATGAAGGGTGGAAATATAGGTGTAAAAACGAACGCCCACATCCTGGATATCGAAAAGTACGATATCTACATCAACCATGTGTTCGGCTTTTGGCTTCTTGTTATTTCCGTATAATGAAACAACCTGAATTCCTGTTACGGGATCTCTGTGGCTCCAGATTTTTTCTCCGGCATCAGCAGTTCCTCTGAATCCGTGCTCCGGAGCAAATACTTTTTGAATATTGATTCCCAAAGAAAGCAGGGTGTCAACGAGGTGTCTCTCACCGATGGTGGAACTCTGATTCGCCACTATTGCAACCCTTTTGCCACGCAAAGAATCAAGATAAAGATCCATTCGTTCATTACCTAATTGGAGTTTCGGGAGATTTGCAGGGCGATCTTCACCAAGAAGAATTGTGTTTTCATCTTCCACAATTACGTGCTCAATGATGGTAGAATCTTCATTCGTGATTGCAACAACCGGTAAATTTGATTTTTTAGTGTGTCCGCAGCTCAGCAATACAAGGCAAAAGATTGGACACACCAAAACCTTTGCGTAATTTCGCAGCCACATGAGGGAATCTTGGAACAACAGTTTTTTCATAGCTCGTACACTTCAGAAACAACGGGCTCAGGCTCAGTTGGTAACGGATAAGTCCGCTAAATTGACAAATTCGGGGGGACATAGTATTGTCCGAATTGCCACCATTAGTATTGCCCTTGCCATGATAGTAAACATCATTACCATTGCCGTGGTTGATGGTTTCCAACAAGAAGTGAGCCGTAAAGTTATAGGTTTTGGTTCACATATCGCTATTCAGAAAGAAGGAGAAGGTTCGGTAATGGAATCAAGTCCGCTGAGAACGAATGAAGAGTTCAGACAATTGTTAGCCAATACACATGGTGTTAAGTCCGTTCAATCAGTGGCTTATAAGCCTGCTCTGCTTCGTTCGGCTCCCCGTGCAGAACAAAAAGAAATTCTCGGTGTTGTTTTAAAAGGTGTTGAAAAGTCTTATGACTGGAGTTTTTTTGAACCTTATATTGTTGAAGGGCATGTTCCGAAATTCAAGGACATCAATTCAATTGAAATGATGGTTTCAAAGCGCGTGGCACGCGATCTGAACTACCAGCTGGATGATACAATTACTGCATTCTTTGTGAAACAACAACCTATTCAGCGACAGTTTCACATTGTTGGAATCTATGAAACCGGATTGGAAGACTTCGACAAGGAATTGGTTTATTGCAGTTTGAGACAGGTTCAGGATTTGAACGACTGGGGTATAAAAGCTGAGATTATTGTTGAAGACACCTTGTTTAACGGACAAATTATTATTCGCGGGGATGTTTCGGGTGGAAATGGACGTTTTCGCTACGATTGGGGAGAAGGATTTGATCGCTTTTCGGGTCGGCAAATTTGCCCTACCAAAGACACAACCATTCGTTTAATTGCTGCCGATTACTGGAACTTTATGGACGAACCGGTTGGGAGTTTAGATCTTCAGGCTGGTGAAACTACTTTGGCTGATACGGCTTACCTTGAAATAAAGGTCACCGGAAATAAATTATCGGGTTGCGCTTACACATTGAACGATGAAGGATCTTTAGATAGAAAATATCTCGATAATACCGGATACCGCTTTGCACTTGATGCAGGTGAAAAAACGCTTGAATTCAATAGCTTTCCGGGGAAAAGCTCCTGCAATAATTATATCGGAAGTTATGAATTGATGGTTGAAGAGTTCGATGAACTTCAGCCTTTGACTGAAAAAATTATGCGTTCTGTTATGCATCAACCCGACTTCAAGCAACAGGTGCAGGTAAAGAACGTCCTGGAAAACGAGCGCGATCTTTTTGTGTGGCTTGGATTTTTAGATCTGAATATGATCATCGTGATCGTTCTGATGCTTTTAATCGGGATCATCAATATGGGTTCGGCCTTGCTGGTAATGATTCTGATGAAAACAAATTTCATTGGAATAATGAAAAGTATGGGAGCTTCGAATAAACAAATTCGTAGAATCTTCCTGATTCACATGGGTAAATTGATGCTGCGCGGAATGCTGTTCGGAAATATCATTGGATTCGGTTTGTGCTTTCTGCAGGATCAGTTTGCCATTATGCCGCTGGACCCGAAGGTTTATTATTTAAATGCCGTTCCGGTTGCTTACAACTGGTTCCTGGTAATTGCTCTGAACGTGGGAACAATTCTCGTTTGCTTAATCAGTTTGCTGCTTCCGTCGCTTCTTATTTCCAGAATTTCTCCTGCAAAGGCTATTCGATTTAGCTGATTAAACTAATTACCGGCAAAAACAGCGTATTTACCTCATTAATCCTGGTTTTTATTACCCGGGTAACTGGTGGATAATCTTGCACTTATCCCCGGAAACGTACTATAGTCTGCTCTGGTATTTGGCTTCCTCGCTGAAACATACCGTTTGCTCAAAACCGTATTGACAGAGCAATAAAATCGTTATTTTTACGTCTCGGAAAAGATATGAAATTTACGATACCTCTTTTATTGATCACATTTTTTGGTGCAATTCAGCTTCAGGCTCAAAGAAACGTTGAAGATTCTGCCATTTCAACCCCATGGGTCGCAATGCATTACGGATTGAATGCCACTTCGGGAGATTTGTCGGAACGCTACGGGTTGGTAAACCATATTGGAGCAATGGCCGGGTACAAAACTGACCGTAACTGGGTTTTCGGATTGGATGGAAATTTCATGTTTGGGTCGCAGGTGAAATCGCAGGATCTTTTTGCTGGTCTGGTAGATTCTTACGGAAATGTAACTGACGATGCCGGAAGTCCCGGGCTGGTTGTGGTTTCTATGCGTGGATTCAACATAAATACCATGTTCGGGAAAGTGATTCCGATTCTCAGTCCGAATGCAAATTCCGGAATTTATGTTCATGGTGGAATCGGCTACGTTCAGCATAAAACCAGAATCGATACCCAGGACCAGG
>CBFGMW010000214.1:0-5237 GCA_965649925.1 uncultured Fluviicola sp. | reverse complement strand
GAAGTGGTTTCTTTTTTGACGGAAGTTTGCGTAACCGTCAGATGGTGACAAAAATAAATTCGGATAACAATACGGTTGTTGGTGAAACTATTTATGATCATCAGGGCCGACCGGCAATTCAGGTATTACCCACTCCGGTTATTGATCCGGATTGCAGTGATCCCAACCAGTCGGCATCGTTGAAGTATTATGAGAATTTCACCCAGAATACGTCTGGTGATCCATATAATCGCGAAAACTTTGACCTTTCAACCGGAGATCCTTGTTTAATCTCGACGGAACCAATGGGAACGGATAATGGTGCAGCGAATTACTATTCACCCGATAATCCGGATCTGAATGGTGTTCAGGGAATGTTACCTGATGCTGAACAGTTTCCTTTCAGTCAGGTAGAATATACTCCTGACAATACCGGAAGAATCAGAAGACAGGGAGGTGTAGGCGATGAATTTCAATTGGGTGGTCACGATACCAAATACTATTATTCGCATCCGTTCCAGGAACAGCTCGACAGATTATTTGGTTCTGAAGTAGGATATAGTTCGCACTATCAAAAGAACATGATTATTGATCCTAACGGACAGGTAAGTGTGAGTTATTTAGATCAGGAAGGGAGAGTTATTGCTACTTCTTTAGCAGGAGAGAATCCTGAGAATGTAGAAGGAATTCCGTCTGAAAATTTTGATGCGGTTACACTAACTGCAGATCTATTTGCCTTAAAAGTTGACGAATCTTCTACATCCAACCAATTGTCGGCGGACGGTATGTCGAATGTTTTCAATGAAACGGTTTCATTCAGTTCACCAACCAGTATTACACTTGACTATTCTGTAACCTTAGGGCCAATGCCTGACCCATGTGTTAATTTCTGTTTTAACTGTGTGTATGATCTGACAATCGAAATTCGTGATGAGTGCGGTCAATTACTTACCGATCCGGCCTTAAACGAAAAACACATCGGAAGATTTACCACTGATCCGGGAACAGGAGCGTTTATCTTTTCATTGCTTTGTAACAAACCTAGTCCGCAAACCAGATCCGAGTCTATTACGATCACAGTTCCGATTGGGACATATCAGATCACAAAAATCTTAACGGTGAATGAAGAATCCATTGATTATTATGTTGATCGCTATTTTGACCCTACATACAATACTTGTATCAAAACACTGGAAGATTTTGAAGAAGAATATTTGGAAAATGCCAATTTCGAAGATTGTGATTTGGAAACAGATTGTGATGCGTGCGTTGAAGCATTAGGAACAATTGAAGAGTTCATGGCTGCCGGTAATGGTAACCAGGAAGATTACAATGATGCAATTGCCGTTTGTAAAGCTCCGTGCGAATCTGTTTCTTATTGCAAGACCCAGGAAAAAATATTGTTGGGTGATCTTTCTCCCGGAGGACAATATGCTGAATTCGAACAAAACGACGGGTCAGTAAATCCTGGTACATTTTCTTTATCAATATTAAACACAAACAACATTCTTCCGTTAAACGGTTCCGGAACGGCCACATGGAAGAATCCACAATTTTTGGAGAATGGCTCATTCGTTGCTGAATACCGCGACGAAGATTTACTTACAAGATCAAAAGTGTGGCTTTCAGCAGTTACTTTTAGCAGTCCGACAATAATTACTGGAACCTTACCGGTTGTGGATTTCGGAATTCTAAATACCGATGTGTTTTATGATGCCACAGCAGGACAATACTATACCTATCCGGAGTATTTGACGAATGTAGAAGATTTTATTGGTGCGTTTCAACAAACTTCATGGGGATATTCTTTATTGAAGTATCACCCGGAATACTCCTTTTATAAAACATGTTTAGAGTTCACTGTCCCTGTTCCAACCGATCCGTTGCAGGCGTATACTTCTGAATCGTTTGATGCAAAAATGCTCTCTGCTTCAACGTGGGACGATGCAATAACTGCAGGATTTATTCCTTTGGGTTACTTGTCTCTTCCAAATACAGACGACCGCATAAATGCTATTAATCTTACCACAAACCCGGTTTACGACCCATTCCTGCTTTCAAGTTCTACGGCATTCAGCCCTCAGAACAGCCAGTTATACAGTAAGATCTTTAACTATATCACGATTAGTGGTACACCTTATTCCATGATGGAATTTGCGGCAATGGTTACTCGTGCCGGAAATGATTTGATAGGTGCTACGCCGGCACCGGCTGATATCCGTTTTGGAGATGATTTCGATCCGTTGGATATGGTTTTAAGTGATGCAATCCGTGATGCTGAATGGCAATACTTCCGTCAGCTTTACCTTTCTGAAAAACAAAAACAGCAGTACGAACTAAGTCTGAAAAGATCTTTAACTGTAAGTGGTTTTTACGGTTATAACGGTTGTATACAAAACGATGAGTTTGATCCGGCACGCCATAATTTCCTTGATCTTACAAATATTTGGGGCGGAAGTATTCCGGCAAGCCAATATTTCAATGCTATTCAACCTTGTCAGGTTGGGACGAAGGATTACTATATCAATAAGAAAATTCGATTTACCACTCCAACCGATTTGATTGATAACAATCCGAATGCAGTCGCTTATCAGCAGTACTTGCTTACAGGACAATGCCCGGTAACAAGCGCCCTTGAGAATTTACTTTCCGAAGCTGCACAAAACAATCTGTTGGAATCGGCTACTACATTTTCAATGAACGATGAATTGCAATACACCAGTGCATTATTTCTCGCATTGAACATGGATTTACCTGTTACAACCGTTCCGGTATTGGATTGGGATCAGGTTACTATGACTTCTACTTCCATTTCAGTGAATTTTGTACAAGTTCCGTCAGCATTCTATGGTTCATTTACATTGACAAAACATGTAGGTGAACCTGTTGTATTTACGTGGGCCGACATCCCGTCATTTCCCTCATTGAGTTATACCTACTTTGGTTCCGGGGTTTACAATTTCGATGTGGTGGCGAATGTTACAATAGGCATCGGAACCATTGTTCCGGTTCATTTGCAAGGAACAACCACTTTTAATATTGGAAGCTGTTTGTTCGAAGAAGTATGTGAATTAAGTGACCTTGGAAAAGATCTGGAGGTGTATATCAAGGCAATTACAGCATCAGGGAATTTCGGTTCAGGCGGTTTTTCAACTAATGGAACAGATATGGAGGACTTGTTTACTCCAACAATGAGTTATGCCGTCGAAAATTATGGAACACCGGATCCGAAATGGGTCTTTGATGCAGGTATTCCTGCATTCCGGATCAATGAGCTAAATAACGGGAATGTCTGGAACTTTGTGATCTCTCAAATTACTCCTCCGAGCTTTAGTTTAGGAAGCATTGGTTCCGTTGGAAGTGTGACATCTATTGAAGCGAATCAGGGAAATACATTTGATATCTTATGTGCCGATGGTGCCGGAAATCATTTGGTAACCTTTACCTGTACTTCAGTGGGTATGTGGAATAATACAGGAATTCCTTTAGGAAGTTGTGACTTGCCAACACCTGCTTTGTGTGAAGGAACCGCGTATGACAATCCGGAATATTTTGGAGATCTATTACTTGAATGGGGAGAAGAAGATGATGTCCCGTCAACAATTGATCTTGCCTTAATTGATGACAACATAGTTGGACAATTACCAACAGACTTTGACGGATTTAATCTGTCTGAATATACTGAAGGCGATTTATCAATTGTTGATTTAGAAGGACATGGAACATGTGATATGACCTTTTCAATTGATCATGCAGAGTTTCCGTCTTTAGATTTTCAATACATTACCCAAATACTGGGTTACCAGCCGGCTGGAGTAGCAGATAATTATAGTAACTACCATGAAATAATTATCAAAGTTGAATATTACAATGGTTCTACGGAAGTAGGTGAAGTTCGTTTGAAAACATGTTTGCCCTTGCGTGTTTGTGATGATTGTATTGATACTATTCCTTTATTCGATACAGTTGTTGAGCAGCAATTTGAGTACAAATCAGTCGAAAACTACAAGTTGTACACTCAGGCTTTGAACGATTTGAACAAACAAAATAATTGGACGGCGGAAAACGGGTTGAAAGTAGAACCTATTGCATTCAGAGACTTCTTCCGTTACGGAATGGGATATGATATCTCTGACTATCTGAAATTCATTGCCGGTTTCGATAGTAAAATTGATAATAAGGATTATTTGATTGACCCACTTGTTTTCTTCTCCCGAAACTACGAGAAAGACAAGGCTGAAGGAATTGAAAAAGGTGAAGAAGGATGCAAAGATGAATGGATTGCTTATGGAGATGCAATTGAAGAGTTCAATCTTTCGGCTTGGGCTGGTTACCATAATGTGGTTCTTGTGAATCTATACCCGAATTATATAGATTTTGTGGAAAGCGGAAAATGTGATTGTATTCGTGACTATCTGAGATACATTGATGATTATATAACTGCAGACAAACGAGATGAGTTGCCGATGCCAATGACTTTGGTTGAGTTTTGTGGTGGGGGCACGCCATGCGAAGAAGGTTATCAGCAGTATCTGGATTGCGTGAGTAATTTCAATGACTGGTCAATTAATAATAACGGACCATTCGTTATTAGCTCAGTAGTTTCCTGGGAGGAATTTCTGTCTCAGAAATACTGTTACTGTGTGGATGCTTATTGCGCTGCATTATTTGAGATCATGAACATAAAAATGGAGAAACCGGTTCTTCCGGATCTCAAGACATTGTGTAAAGAGAATGAACCGCCTTGTACACCTGATGTGCCTTTCACCGCAAATGTAGTGGTTCCTGAACAGGAATTTATTGATCCGTGTGTCGAATTCATTACGAATATGGCCTACTCTAATGCGTTGAATGCTTATAATGAGTATGTAGATGAAACAACTACTGCAATTCGTACAAAATATATCAATCATTGTTTGTCTGCAGTGGAAACGATGAATCTGACTTATGATGAGAAAGAGTATCACTTTACGCTTTATTACTACGATCAGGCGGGAAATCTGATCAAAACAGTTCCGCCGGAAGGAGTTGAGAAACTGGATCTGGAAGCGAACGGAAATGAGATCTTAAACAAGATCAAATTGGATCGTGCTAACGGAACACACACCATTACTACGAACCATCGAATGGCAACCAAATATGAATACAATTCCTTGAATCAGTTGGTGGCGCAAAGCATGCCGGATATGGATAACATGGATATATTTGAAATAACACTTCCGAACGGATTGACTGCAGGCCTGAATACAACGGCTATT
>CBFGMW010000213.1:0-5238 GCA_965649925.1 uncultured Fluviicola sp. | reverse complement strand
CTTCAATTCCCGATTGCTTCAACTGCCGGATAGCCTCTATGGAAGTCTCTTTGATTTCATCAGAAATTCCTACCACTGCAAGCCCATTTTGACTGTCGGCAAAGAAAATAACTGTTTTTGCTTCACGGAACCATTTATCCGCTGTTGCCAGTAATTCCTTTGAAACAGCAACCTGATTCTGTTCAAGTAATGCCTTATTACCAACAAAGTAAGTCTTACCATTTACTTCAGCTTTTGCACCGAACCCGGTAATGCTTTCAAAATGATGAACAGGAAGCGTTTCACTATGAACGAGTTGTTTCACGACTGAATCAGCCAATGGATGTTCAGATTGCTTTTCGATAGTGTATAGTACTGACTTTAAAGAATCATCGCTGTTCAGCCATTGAATTCCCGTCACTTTTGGTTTACCCTCAGTAATTGTTCCCGTTTTGTCGAGTACCACCGCGTTTACTTTACGTCCAAGCTCAAGGCTTTCGGCATCTTTAATCAGAATTCCGTTTTCAGCGCCCTTACCAACACCAACCATTATTGCTGTAGGTGTTGCCAGGCCAAGCGCACAAGGACAAGCGATTACAAGTACTGTCACAAGAGAGAGAATACCTTGCGTCCATCCGTTTTCTCCTCCCAGGGTTACCCAAAGGATCAGCGTAAGGATTGAAATACCAAGAACGACAGGTACGAAAATACCTGCTATTTTATCAACGAGCTTCTGAACCGGAGCTTTACTTCCCTGTGCATCCTGTACCATCTTAATGATCTGGCCCAGCATGGTTTCATCACCGACTTTTTCGGTTTTGAAATGGAAACTTCCTTTCTGATTGATGGTTCCGGCAAAAACTTCGGAACCTTCGGTTTTTTCAACCGCCAATGGCTCACCACTCAACATGCTTTCGTCCACGAAGGATTTTCCGGAGATGACCTTACCGTCCACTGCAATTTTCTCTCCCGGTTTTACTATTATTGTATCGCCGATATTGACATTTACAATTGGAATTTCTTCTGACTCACCGTTTGCATTCAGAATTATTACCGTATTTGGTTGTAGTCCAATCAGTTTTTTCAATGCAGAGGATGTGTTTCCTTTTGCTTTTTCCTCAAGCATTTTTCCAAGCAAAATAAACGCAATCACTACTGTAGCTGCCTCGAAATACACATGGGCATGTAATCCTTTGCTGTGCCAAACCTCCATGAATAATGTATTGAAAACACTGAAGAGGTAAGCGATTCCTGTACTCAAAGCAACAAGTGTGTCCATATTTGCAGAACGGTGCTTCGCCTGTTTCCAGGCATTGATAAAGAAGTCTTTACCAAGCCAGGCAACCACGGGTGTTGAAAATGCCCACATGATATAGTTTGCGTAAGGCATGTCCATGAATAACATACCAATTACAACCACGGGTATCGACAACAGAATTGCACCGAACGTTTTGAACTTCAGCTTACGAAACTTTTGACTCTGCAGTTCTTCCAATGTGTCGTTTGCCGATTCTGTTTCATCGATCATCAAATCATAACCAATTGAGCGCATCGCAGTCTGTAATTCCTTTGGATTCGTTATCGTTGGTATGTACTCTACGCTCGCCATATTATTCGCATAGTTTACGGATACTCCGGTAACACCTCGCGTGCTTTCGAGAATAGTCTGCGCACTAATGGCGCACGAAGCACAGGTCATGTTCAATACCGGGAAATTCTTTTTCACAGTTGTAACGCCATAACCTAAGTCACGGATAGCTTTTACGGCATTCGGTAAGATATTGAATGCTTTTGTTTCGTTGATGATTGCACGGTTGTTATTTAGCTCAACCTTGTGTGTAGTAACACCTTCCAGTTCTTTCAACCCATTGTCAACAATTAGTGCACAATGCTCGCTCTCTACTCCTTCGAGTGGGATATGAAGCAATTCCCGGTCTGTTGTTTCCATGATTTTCAATTTATATTGCAAAGTTCAGTTGAAAACAATGGGTATGCGTTATGATATTTCCTGTTAGAGTTATGACTTTTACAAATGATCTAAAGACTTCCGCTTAGATGCTTTTATGCTTTTGAAATGACTGGGAGTCAACCCAACAACTTTCTTGAACTGTGTACTTAAATACGCCACGCTGCTATAGCCCATTTGATCGGCAAT
This sequence comes from uncultured Fluviicola sp., assembly GCA_965649925.1. GTDB lineage: Bacteria > Bacteroidota > Bacteroidia > Flavobacteriales_D > Crocinitomicaceae > Fluviicola. The sequence continues at coordinate 3,104 of CBFGMW010000213.1, read as the reverse complement.
CTCACTGAGAGAAAGCTCATCGTATACAAGTAATTCCTTCACACGTTCCAGGCGCTGAGCTATGTAAAACTTTTCGATTGTCGTTCCTTCAACCTCCGAAAACAGGTTACTCAAATATTTATACTCCATTGGAATAAACTGCATGAGGTAATCCGAAACATTCATATTTAACTGTTGATCCGAATGATGAACCAGTTCTACTACCAAATTTTTGACACGCTCAATCAGTCTGCTTTTTTTATCATCAATCAGCTCAAAGCCTAATTCCCGGAAGCGTGTATTTAAGCGTTCTTTCTCTTCATTTGTCAATTCTTCCTTCAACTCCACTTCACCCAATTCCACCGCAAGTGGCTGAAGCCCGAGCTGTTCCAGCTCAGACTTCACCACCATCTTACAACGGTCGCATACCATGTTTTTGATATAAATTTTCATTTGGTTACTTAATGGTCTCGGTTGTTTTTCCACAAGTCAGCATTGAGCTTCCGTAATACGGATTTTTCACAGCATTTTCTCTACTTAACCAATCTGCACCTTTACCGTCATTATACATTGGGCAATGCTGCAAATAGACAGTTTCAGCGAGATTGAATACTTTGGTTAACGAATAAATGTTTTCCGACAACATAGAAAAATGTTCCCGCTGATGCGCTATGTCTTTTGTTTCGCCAATATGTTCAGCATGCATCAACAGGTCCTTTTCTACTTTCATCCAGGCTGAATGCTCTTCGGATGACATTGATTTCATATCAACATCTTTGATTGTCTTCACTAACATGATTGCTTTGGAAGATGCATTATTTCCATCGTCTTTCACCAACGCATCTTTTAATGCGAAGTATTGCTCATAGATTTTTGAAAGCTGGCTGGCTTTCGCCTGTTCTTTCACAATGGCGTCGCCCTTTGATGGTTCATGCACTGTATTCGTAACCGGAACGTCTTTTTTCATTCGTTCATAATGGCAACACCCCGGAAGTTTTGCATAAGCATCATCAGGAGCCAGAAACTGTTCGTTATCATATCCTGCGTAGGCAACTCGTTTCAGAACGTCTGATGCCGTAGTTTGCTTAGAATCGTAAGTAAGACTCATTACTTTTTTGTCTTTGTCCCATTCAGCAGAAGAAATGCCTTTCTTATTTGCTGCGGTTTCGATAGTGCTTTTACACATTTCACAATTACCTGCCACCTTATAGGTTTCGGTTTTAGCATTTTTTATTGGGGTTGCGCAACTGGTGAATGCCAACAACAATGACAATCCCAGCATGAAGTGCTGTATCTTTTTCATAATATAAATTTTGTTGAATAACTATAGAATAATCCTCTTAACAGGATTACGAACCAAACCTGCCTTTCGACTGAAATTCTATATTAGAAATGAATCGTTCTGTATGTAGATCGGTTCTTTGTACCTGCCGGGTGGTAGATTCGGAGAGTAGCTTAATACTGCTTCAGGCATCACAATTATAGTATTTCGTATGAATCCGAAATCGAATTGTTTTTCTGCCAACACCTCCTTTTCAGGACTCTTATGGTCTAACTCCGATTGTTTTAACTGCTGATTGTCGAGCTTTAAAGAATAGATAATTTGTTCGCAACATTTTCTCTTTACGAAGACCACTTTCTTCGGGGTGATTGCTGCACAGGAGCAACTCATCCTGGATTTTGAACCAAATAGAGAAACATCAGCCAGCTTTCCGCCGCAATAATGAGTAGATACCGTCATTCCAAGAGCCGGAAGCAGGTACAGAACCATTATTAAAAGTGAAAGAATCCGTTTCATTCTGATTTTGATTGTTAGCAAATGTAAACCACCTGCTGTCTTAAAACAACTATTTTTAACTTATATTTTTGAAATCATTTGAGTTTTATGTGCCGGGAATCAGGTTTTGTTCACTATAACTTAGTATCTACTGATCCAATAACAATTTTATAACATTTCGGAGGTGTTTCTGCGTAAGTCTGGTTCAAAAATTGAAAGAACCGCACCCGAATTCCTATTTTTGAATGCTTATGAAACCCATTACTTTTTTTCTTGTCTGCTTACTTAGTTTTTCCTGCTCCATGGCACAAACCGGGAACTTAGTGCAGCAGGAAAAAGCGTTGTCTGCTGAGCACGATACTTCTTTGGTAAATGCGCTGAATAAACTTAGCTGGGAATACCGGCACACAAATGCAAAGAAGGCTTTGAGTTTCGGAGAACGAGCAGAACAACTAAGCCGCAAACTGCACTACAGTAACGGACTGGCATATTCTTACAAGAATCGCGGTGCTATTTATTCCGGCAGCGGCCAATACCCAAAAGCAAAGGTTTACCTCAATGAAGCATTGCAGCAATTCTCAGAACTGCACCACCAATCGGAAGTTGGTAATATCTACAATCTTTACGGCCTGATGTACTGGGAAACGGGGAAATACGACAGCGCGATAGTAAACTATGACAAAGCACTTCAGTTCTATAAACAGGTGGATGATCTTGAAGGAATTACCATAATATATAGTAACAGCGGGATTATTTATTACGAAACCGGTAAGTTCGACAAAGCACTGGCGCGTTATGTCAAAGCGCTAGACATCGCAGAAAAACGCAACGACCGCAGCACTCTGGCGAATATTCATACGAATATCGGGTTGGTTTACAACCAGCTTGGCAATTATTCCAGGGCACTTTATCACCAGAAAGCTTCTATGCACATTGAAACGAAGGGGGAAAACCTGTCCGGAATTGCTAAATCTTACACGAACATTGGAGTTACTTATTACCTCATGCAGAAACCCGACAGCTCATTGGTATATCATCAGAAAGCTTTACGGATTTACAGGCAAATAGATGAAAAGAAAGGAATTTCACAATCATTGCTGAACATTGGGAGTATTTATCACGACCGTGGCGATTTCACCAAAGCAAACAGCAATTACCTGCTGGCGCTGCCCATGAAAAGAAAAATGTCGGACCTGCTTGGCGAAACCATTGCACTCACCCACCTCGGACGACTTCGCATGGATCAGGGCATGAAAACCGAAGCAATAACATACCTTGATAATGCTTTTCGACAGGCACACAGCATTAAATCGCTGCAATACCAGGTAGAAACAAGTTATCTGCTTGC
>CBFGMW010000212.1:0-5240 GCA_965649925.1 uncultured Fluviicola sp. | reverse complement strand
CGTTTTTTCTTCGGCCGGAGGAGTTGTTGAGAATGAATAACCTCCTGAAAAATCATGATAGGACTGGTAAACCGTTCGCGGCCCGTAGTTCAGTTCGCCATTTGCCAAATCCTGACCTATTAATGTAAAATTACCCTCTGTAACCCCGGCTACTTTAATATCTACATTTCCATTACTCCAGTTTTCGTCAATATTTGAACCATTACGTACTGTAACCTGCACATTCGGATTCATGTGAGTCGGATCATTCACCCAATGATCCCAGGGCACCTGTGTATAGGTTTCAATCAACGAACCAACCGGGTACACAAATGCGAAATCTTTCAGCAATGTATCCTGGAAACCTGATCCTGTACGAAGATAAACGTAGTCAAGATGAAACTCATCAAGCATTCCTGATAACCCACCATAATTTTTAAAGCGGAAACGAAAACCATCAGTTAAATAATTCGCCTGAGAAATCCGAATATGTCCAAGTTTAAAATCACCCAAATTACCTCCGTTCATAGCCCAAATTCGATCCCAGTCATTTTCAACATTGTCGAAGAACTCCAGCACGAGCGAATCACTTGGTTCCGGCACATCACCAAAACCCTCGCGCTGAACTATAAAGGAAAGATAAATCGAATCGTTTGGTATGTTTCCTGAAAGATCAATACACTTAGACGTGAGAAAATCAGCATAGCCAGTTGATGTAGATCCAAACAGATATGGATATCCATTCGCATCCAGGCCGTCAAATGTTGCCACACCCAGTGTCCAAGGGTTAACCGCATTCGTAAAATTGCGATAAGCCATTGAATCTACCCAGATTGCGTTCTGATCGCTTAAGTGAGCACTGAATATGCGTGCTGAATCTTGTGTGTAATCTGGTAAATCAATAAAGATAGTATCCGGATCATTTGGAAAATCAAGTGTATCAAAGATATAATACGGCGGATAAGCATTTACCGTTGAATACTGGAGCGGATAATTTGACAAATCAGCCAATTTGACTTGTGTTGCCGTCAGGTTTGTTTCTGTATCAATTCCTGCGTTCGTAGAATATCTTTTCGTGATTTGCGAAGTAAAGGCCGCTGTTGGCGGCAACGGAACATCGGAAAGGTCCAGCATTCGAAAATACTGCTGCTCCGTTACATTCGGATCATTAAATCCGGCAGCATGATTCTGAAATTTTGAAGTAGAAAATTCATCGAGGATCGGAAGACTTAATGTATCATAAGTGTACACAAACGTACTGTCTAACGTTTCCGTAGATTTCAAAGTGTTCTTTTTCCCTGCACCACGAGGCTCAAACCCAATCGGAACAAGTGATTCCTGCCCGAAAACAGCAGTTGTTGAAACCAGTAATAGTAACGTTCCTAGTAATTTAATCATTCTATGTTTTTTTCTCAGGGTGCTTTTGAAGCGGAAACCATAATCGTAGTTCCGGCAGGAATAGTTGTACCCTCCAGGTATTCCGGACTTTGCGCGTAGATTACTGCCGAAGTAGTATCCGCTGCATTCATACAACCATCACAAGCTCCAATCTGCAACCTTAGTGACAAGCTTGATAAACGACCAGTTGCGACAGATATTGTTTGATCCTGCAAATCAGGTACCTCAACTGGTGCAGAAGCATTATTCTGACCAACAACCAGTGTAATTACAGATCCGACCTGGATCCGGAACCCTTCTTTAATTGGTTTACCGTTGTACAGTTGTTTCTGAACAGCTCCATCAGCTTCAGAAGTAGGCACAAACGATACGCGATAATTCAATCCCCGGTTATCCAATACGCTTTGGGCATAACGGTAAGAGCGATCTATGAGGCTCGGCATTTCAACCAGGTTTGTTTTCTTGGAAATCTGTACACGAATAATCCGGCCAGACTTCACATGAACCAGTGATTTTTTTGTAGGAAGCGGGTCCTGGCTGACTATAGTTCCCTGTGGTAAATCCGGTCGATAAACAGAATCAAGTAATTCCATTTTCAAATCCAGTTCTTCCAGAGTGACCTGTGCACTGGAAGATTTCATTCCAACCAAATTCGGAACTTCGATCTTCTCACCATGATTGGTATATGCATCAAGATAAAGGATTACTCCACCTACGATAACAATATATGCCAGAATAATATAACCTGTTTGTTTAAGAAAATGTTTACTCCAAACAAAAGCTTTGATTTTTCGCCAAAATTCCATGTACTTATTTAAGTGAAACAAATATATAAAGAATGTTTCGCTATCGCCCCTATTCTCGCTTGCACAAGCCGAAAAAGTATCAACACCCCTTGTTTAATAGTTTTATCGGCAAAAGAATTCCAGTTCACCGGTTTCCATCTATTTTTACAGAAAAAAAGCAATGGCACATTTCGGTTTATTCTGTGGCGGATTTTCTTCTGAATTCGATATATCTATGCTTAGCGCCGGTACGATCGAAGCAAATTTCCCAACAAATCATACAGTTGTGAAGATTGTTGTGAAACAAGCCGGATGGTATGCCCTGATTGAAGAAAAGCAATACCCTTTTTCACTTGATTCTTGTTCTTACCATTTTGAAGGAAAGGAAGTAAAGCTTGATGCCGGGATTATTTACATTCACGGAAATCCGGGTGAAAACGGAAAAATTCAGGCATATTTGGATATTAAGGGGGTTCCTTATGCAAATTCATCTGCCCTGGCATCAGAACTTTCCTTTGATAAATGGTATTGCAACCAGTTTTTAAAGAATTTTGATATTCCGGTTGCAAAATCGCTTTTCCTGCGTAGCAGAAACGAATTCAGTAATGAATCAATATTAAACGAGCTTGGATTACCCTGTTTCGTAAAACCATCCGATTCCGGATCAAGTTTCGGGATCTCAAAAGTGAATTCGGCAGACGAATTAACCAATGCACTGAATGTTGCTTTTAAAGAAGGAAAAACTGTGGTGATTGAATCGTTCCTGAAAGGGACAGAAGTAACCTGCGGGGTTTACAGAACCAAACAGGGAATCTATACACTTCCGCTCACCGAAATTGTTTCTGATAATGACTTCTTTGATTACGAAGCGAAGTACCAGGGCAAATCACAGGAGATCACTCCGGCAAGAATTGATGATAAGATCAAAAGTCTTGTTTGGGATTGTTCGAAAAAGGTGTATGATCTGCTTCAGTTGAAATCTATTGCGCGAATTGATTTCATGTTGGTTGACAACGTTCCGCACATTATTGAAGTGAATACCACTCCGGGGTTTTCAGGAGCGAGTTTAGTTCCTCAAATGCTTGCTTATGATAAAATTGAAATTCGTGATTTCTGGAAAGAGATCATTGAGGTGGAGCTAGGTTTGTAATCTGCATAAAACTGAAAAAGGATGTATTCCATCGTACATCCTTTTCCAAACCTAAAAACCCAATTTACCAAACCAATCAGAGAGAACTCTGACATTCTTGACAACTCTATGATGACAGAGTTTTTGAAAGGTTGGAAAAAAAATAAAAAAATTATTCGGCGCAATGACAAGGCGGGTCGAATTCCCACTGAACATCGGGCATTTGCTCAATCCATTTCGTCTGAAACACAGGACCGGTAACAATTCCGCGCATGTCAATAACCTTAAGGTTTTTGCACAACATAATTTCGTCAGGCAATGATCCTACAGGATTACTCCAAAGATTGAAGTTTTTCAGATTCGATAAATACCCTATGCAACTCGGTATAGATGAATATTCATTTCTTCCAATATTCAGATTCACTAAACTCGTAAGCTGGCACAAGTAAACAGGACTTCCTGAAAGCTTGTTGTGTTCCAGATTCAATCCTTTCAGCTTTTTTAATTCTGTAAACTCTTCCGGAATATCTGTGAGCTTGTTTTTACTCAAATCAAGAAAGACCAGGTTGGTATACCTGTATAGTTCTTCCGGAATGTGTTCCCATTTTCTTCGTGATGCATCTATGCCATAAACGGTATCCGGAGAAGCATTCAAAGCTTGTTCCCAGGTGTAAACCTTTAGCGTGTCCTGCGCGTTACACGTGTTTGCTATCAAACAAACGCAAACTATTCTTAGCCATTTCAACATCCTTATTCAATTGTATTTTTAAACTATCGAGTGAATCGAATTTCTGTTCATCTCTTAAACGCTCAATACATTCCAAACGCAATATATCGCCATATATTTCCTGATCGAAATCAAAGATGAAAACCTCAACTGTGATAACATTTTCTCCGGAAACCGTAGGTTTAACACCTATGTTAACGACACCATTGTATTTGCAGTGATTGTGCCAAACTTTTGCCGAGTAAACCCCAATCTTAGGCAGCAGCTTGGTTGTGAGATCTACAGCTACATTTGCCGTAGGAAACCCAATGGTTCTACCTAGCTTTTTCCCATGAACTATTTCTCCTGTTATTTGAAACGGATGATTCATGTATTGAGTTGCCAATTCAACATTTCCTTCCATTACGGCATTCCTGATTTTGGTAGAACTTACACTGGTTTCTCCAACCTCAACGGCTTTAATTTCTTTCACTTCAAATCCGTAAAGATTTCCCAACTCTACCAATTCAGGAAAAGACCCCTGCCGGTTTTTACCGAAATGATGATCATAGCCTACGTGCATTTCAGAAACCCCGATTTGAGAAACCAGGATGTCGCGAACGAACTCAACTGCTGTTAATCTAGAAAATTCCTTTGTAAACGGAAAAAGGATCACAGTGTCCAATCCAAGTTTTTCAAGCTTCTCCAGTTTCTGTTCTACAGTATCAATCAGGCGAACAGAATGAGAATCGGGATAAATAACCATTCTTGGATGCGGATGAAATGTAAAAAGAATAGATTCTTTGTTCTTTTCCTTCGCTTCCTGAACAAGGCTGGAAATAATGGCTTGATGACCTAGATGAACGCCGTCAAATGTTCCAAGCGTTAATATCGGATTATTGAAAATTGTGCCTTCCGGAATACCTTGTAAAATTCTCATGCCCAAAATTAAACAAAAAGGGAGCTAACTACTAGCTCCCTTTCTGCATTTTTTAACACTTATTTATTTACGAATGAGTTCGACAAAACCTTGCCCTGTTTGTGTCGTACCATCCTTGCCTTTAACCGTATACTTGAAAAAATACACTCCTTCAGATGCCTCATTACCATTTATTGTTCCATCCCAGTGAGTCGCCAGATCATTAATTTCCATAATCAAATTCTGCCATCTGTTTAGAATAATGACGTTCATTTCAACAGCATTTGTTGCTTCAATATAGAATTCATCGTTTGTACCATCTCC
>CBFGMW010000211.1:0-5254 GCA_965649925.1 uncultured Fluviicola sp. | reverse complement strand
GCTTCGGATTCATTACTAAAGTAGATTTTACGGGACCGGTTCATAAATGCTGGACAGAAGACGGTCACGAAATTCATGCTGAAACAGTGATTATTTCTACCGGTGCAGCAGCAAAATATTTAGGAATTCCTTCAGAACAGCATTATTTGCAAATTGGCGGCGGTGTTTCTGCTTGTGCAGTTTGTGACGGTTTCTTCTACCGCGGTCAGGAAACTATTATTGTTGGAGCCGGCGATTCTGCTTGTGAGGAAGCACATTACCTTTCAAAATTAGCAAGCAAAGTTACCATGCTGGTTCGTACAGATAAATTCCGTGCTTCTAAAATCATGGCTGATCGTGTGCGAAATACACCAAACATCACTATTCTTCATAACACGGAAACAGTTGAAGTTTTAGGAGATGGAAACGGTGTAACCGGAGCAAAAGTAAAAAACAACGTTACTGGTGAGGAAACAGAAATTCCTGCAACCGGTTTCTTTGTTGCTATCGGACACAAGCCAAATACAGAGATTTTTAAAGATTATATTAACCTGGACGAAACAGGTTATATCAAATACGAAAAACCAGGAACTTCATTAACGAATGTTCCGGGAGTTTTTGTTGCCGGTGATGCTGCCGACAGAACATACCGTCAAGCAGTTACCGCTGCGGGAACAGGCTGTATGGCTGCGTTAGATGCAGAACGTTATTTGGCTTCTTTGGAGCATTAAACAGAAATTTCGATTAAATAATAAGCGTTATTCAGTTATTGGGTAACGCTTTTTTTATTTGCCTTCCCTGGCAGCTTCATAAACATATTCTACAAACCACGCTGGAATATCATTATCTGACAATTGGACATTCTTTCCTTCAATAACTTCGGCAACTAACTCATAGTATCTTCCCGAATTATCAAAGAGAAAGGCTCTGTTACTTATTTTAATTGCAGAATATAACAGATCCAATGATTTATAGTAGCGATCAATAATTCTTGTTTCAGGAACCGGATGCCCGTTCTTAGCAACCCGGATTTTGACTCTGTCAATATTAATTTCAGGGTCTTTGGTTGTGATGAAATACAAATAAATACGATAACCCAGTTCTTTCGCTTTCCGCATGATCTCTAACTTAGATTCATGAGAAAACACCGTTTCAAAGGAAAAACTAACTCCGTTTGATAACAACTCAGTTCTGATAAAGGCAGCAATATCGGCAGCGATATATGAATTAATCTCACCTTTGTACAGAATAACATTATCTATCACATCAAACTCATTCAATAAATCAAAATCAACAAGCTTGTTTTTAGACATTCCATACGTTCGAATGAAATTTTGAATTTCCGTTGTTGAAACGTGAATCGAATAATCTGAAAAATCCAGTGTGTTATTCGTTCTTATTTCACGCTCGATTTCATCTGCATTAACGAATATTCCTAGCTTGATATTTGGGTTTTGGTGATTTTTAAATGATTCCGACAATGTAGATTTACCTGATCCGTTTGGTCCGGCAAAAATTCTTAACCTTTTAGTTTGGCTTCTACTATTCAAGAGTGAATCTTTTTGGAATCCGAGTTCTTACTTTCACCAGTTGGCGAACCAATTCTTTACGTCCGTCGGGGTATACTTTATAAATATTACCATTTTCTTCATATAAAACCGGTAAATCTAAATTTTTCGCTTCTTCTCCCGCTTTAATGGATGCTCCAATTGCAGCACCGACTATGGCAGAAATCATAGTTCCTTCACCTTTTCCCGTCAAAAAGGCTCCAAGCACTGCTCCAACAAGGCCTCCAGCAATGGCTCCTTCAACAACTTGATCCGATTTATCTTTGGAATTTGACATAAACAAATATAAGAAAAAGTGATGATTTGAGAGAAACTGATATTGATCAAATCGTGAAGTTGCAGATTTATTGGATAGCGCTTTTTTCCGGACCTGCTTTTCCAACCTGCCGCGTCAAACCAATACACAATTCGAATTTTGCCCGGTGATAAATATCCATTTTATATTGTGGAGAATACGCTTTTGGAAACATGCTGAAATAATATGGAACCCGAAATCCGTAATAGAAAGTCCATTTGTTTGATTGACGTAACGTGTGATATATTTCCGGACAAATAGCTTGATACGGAATCGTATGCGTTTGTCTTTCGAATGCATTTACACCTGTAGCCAAATTTCTGTAATACGTGTTGATTCGCACATTCGAGACACCAAAACGAACGTTCAAATTGAACCGGATTCCCTGAAAAGTATTGAATTCATGAAACCAACCCGACATAAGCAATAAACTGAATCCTCTGCGCGAATAAGTCTCATAACTATACAATTCCAGTTCTTGTCCGTTTTCAGTTTTCCTGCTTTCTACAAAACCAAACGGGTTATGTAAATCGGTGGTCGGTACGTTTTCGTACATGTATTGTTTTCCGTTGATCATTGCCCCTGCTCCCAGTAGAAAATGTGATGCTACTATTTTCTGAAAATGTACAGATGAAGATAAATCTTCAAATCGCGAAGACAATTCAAACCCGATTCGTTGTTGTGAGAAACCTGTAAAGGGAGAAAACAGAAATAGGAGTACGAAACAATGGTTTTTCATTAGATCAGTATGTTGTAACCAAATCTACTAAAATACGCTTCGAAAAGCCAGAAGCCGGTGGCTTTTATCCATCCCTGAATTATTGACAGGATGAAAAACACAATTTTATGTTTTTATAAAATTCAAAAGCTCATAAAAGGGTTCAACTCAAATTACTAAATTAGGTTCATGCAATACTCCCTGCTCTATTTCGAACCCGCTGCCAATCTTCCTGCATGGCTGGTTGCTATTCTGTTTGGTGTTCCATTTATCGGCGGGTTGACTTTATACATTTTTAAAACCCGTCATGCCCGTTCCTGGAGAAAAGGAATCTTTCCGCAAAAACTAAAACCCACCGAAGATAATTTCCTGGAAGCTTATCTCGCACTGGGAGCTAAACTTATGCTGCTCGATTACCAGGAATCAAAGCATAAAACCCAATACATCAATCAGTATTTCAATCGTTATTTTTCAAAAGCCAATTACGACTTTGGAGATTCACTATTGTTTTCACTTCAATATCCGATTAAGACTAAAACAATTACGGATTGGATGAAAATCCATTTAAAAGATGAAGGATCACGATCACAAATTATCTACTTCTTAACCGGTTTGTCGTTGGTCAGCGGAGAAATGACTTTGCGTGAACTGAATTTCCTGAAACAGATCAATCAGGAATTAGACTTAAATCCGGAGAATCTGGTGCAGATCATTGCGATTTATGCATCCTACAAAACGCATCAAAAGGAAACAGAAGGAAAAAAGAGCAAACACAAACCAAAAAATTACGCTTACGATATTCTCGGTATTTCGCCTAACGCAACACAGGACGAACTGAAAAAAGCCTATCGGAAACTCGTCAAGATTCACCACCCGGATAACTTTGAAACCGGAACAGAATCACAGCGAAAAATGGCGGCAGAAAAGTTTATTGAGATTAGGAATGCTTATGAAGCTTTAATTTAAAATGTGAAAGACTAATTGTACTTCGAATTACTTTTCAGATGCCAGGTTCCCTTCTGAATTTAGTGATCTATCACCTCACTTTCATTCAGATGAACCTGATTATGAACTACCGCAAGATCAATTTTCTTCAATAGTTTAATAATATACAAATACAGAAGATTTTCTACAATACGTGAACTTGCTGCCACAACAATTCCAATGGTAATCAAGTAGAATAGCTTGTGTTCCAAATTATTCATTACTAAGCCAAGCATACAAATCGCCAAAAAGTAAATCAGTCCGAAAACAAGATGTAACGTGGATATATTGAGAATTCCTTTCAAATCAAAATTGACTTTAGATCTCATGATTTGAAAATAACGTCGCACAAAAATGAATGGAAAAAGCACATGCAAAAAAGGAATAATTATATAGGCCCACAACCAAAACACAGGGAATTTTTTCTCTGCTCGAACTGTCGCAATGTTCTGGTTTGAACGGAATTGCCAAACCATTAATAATATAACGTGAGTTGTACCAATGATGAGAGTTAGAACAATACAAACGACCATTAAAGACCCCATGAGTCTAACCGAATCTTGATTCAGAAACTCACCTTGATTCAATCTATTTATTAATCCTGTCAGTAGTAACAACAAAGCAAAACTGTTTACAGCAATACTTAACCAAAGAAACAATCGCTTAGCATTAAGTAATTTCAAATTATTTCTCATCCTTCAATGTATTTCATCTCAGTTGGTAATGGTTTTTGCGTATCTGAATTGTGATATTCAGGATTTTAAGACTTAAATTACTTAACCGTCTTCTCCAGCATCGGGACAAAACTGAAATAACCAAACAATTCTTCTTTAAACGAAGTCTCCGTGACTTTAGTGATTCGGATCATTTCCTGTCCTTCGTCGCCACCAACGGGAATTACCAAATAGCCGCCAACTTTTAACTGATCTAATAAAGCTTGCGGAACACTCGGCGCGCCGCATGTAACCAATATTTTATCGAAAGGACCAAAAACGGCTTTCCCCTGATAACCGTCGCCAAAGAACAATTGCGCACGAATATTTAACTTCTCCAGCAAGTGTTTCGATTTTATATGCAGTTCTTTCTGTCTTTCAATAGAAAACACTTTCACTCCCAGCTTCGCAAGAATTGCAGTCTGAAACCCTGACCCTGTTCCTATCTCAAGTACCTTCTCCCCTTTTTTCAGTTCCAATAACGACGATTGAAACGCAACTGTATATGGATGAGAGATTGTTTGTCCGGCCCCAATCTGGAACGCAACATTAGAATAAGCCTGCTGTTCAAATGCAAGATCAAGGAAATAATGGCGCGGAACCTGGTCAAAAGCTTCTAAAACTGCTGCATCTTCAATTCCCTTTTCACGCAACTGCTGAATCAATTGCTTTCTCATTCCTTTGTGCTTGTATGTATCTTGCATGAAACAAAGATATCATTAACAAGAGGGGTTTAGAGCATGCAATCAGGAATCTATCTACATTGAATTGTGTATATTTGGAACGCTGTTAATGAAATTGGGCTAACGGTTAATGTCGAAGGAATAGAAATTCTATTTCGATGATTCTTCTAAACTATGGCATAACCTTATAACCCTCGTAATAAGAAAAAACATGAGTATTAGTCCAAAAGAATTGGAATTCAATAAGAACGAAGATGAAATGCGCTTAAAAATCTCCAAAATGGAGAGCGAATTGGCGCAAGTCATGAAAGGCG
>CBFGMW010000210.1:0-5256 GCA_965649925.1 uncultured Fluviicola sp. | reverse complement strand
GCAAATTAAGATCGGGTTGGTTTCGAACCAGGCAGGAAAATATGAAGAGGAATTAATCAGGTTGCCGAAAGAACTAGGTAAAAAAGAATTCATTCCTTATTCCGACACGAACAAACTAAAAAAAGATATCCAGGATAAAAAAATTGAATTGGGTTGTTATGTTTCCCCGAACGAAGCAGAAAAGCTCAATGCACTTGAACCGGTACAAATCACTGTTTATCACGACGGAACAGACCTTGGAATGAAGGAACGTTTTGAAACGTATGTTGCTGTGATTGAAGCAAAACTGAAACAGGAACGCTACGCAAAACTAAAAATCCGTGAAACCAGTATTACTCCGTTGGCAGTTGAATATTCAAACGTTGCTTCCAATAAAGAAATGTTCGGGAAACTGGCCGGTGGTATTCTACCCTATTTCTTCATTGCTTTCGGCTTTATGGGCTGTATGTATCCGGCAATTGACTTGTTTACCGGAGAAAAAGAGCGCGGAACTTTGGAAACATTGCTGACAACACCGGTAAAACGCTGGAAAATCCTGATTGGGAAAATGCTCGTTGTTGTAACTTCCGGAGTTATGGCATCAACCTTCAGTTTAATCGGGCTTTTCCTTTCAATTGAATCATTAGATCCGCAAAAAGCGCCGGAATTAATTGCTATCGTAAACGACATTTTAAGCCCGGGATTCATTGCAATGCTCTACGTTTTATTGATTCCGATGATCTTCTTCTTTGCCGGAATCATGGTGCCAATTGCCATTCGCGCAAAAAGTTTCAAGGAAGCACAAAGCATCATTTCTCCTTTAAACATGTTGGTCGTTCTTCCAGGAATGGTTGGATTTTTCCCGGGAATTGAACTAAATTATGTCACTGCCGTTATTCCGGTAATAAATGTAGTACTGGCTACAAAAGAATTGATTGCCGGAACACTCGAGCTTCAATATGTTGTTTTAGCCTTTAGTGTAATGGTTACACTTGCAGTATTGGTAGTCTTACAGTCTCATCGTAAATTTGAGAGTGAACGAAGTTTATTGTAGTGGCCGGCGAATCTGATTTTTTCCATTTATTTAAAACTGACATTTCGGGTATTCAATTACCTGAAAAGTTTACATTTCCATTTTATTACGAAACACATCAACTTGCCGAAACAGCGAGCAAGGAAATTCAGGAAATCCTGAAGACGAATCCTTTTGGTCACAATTTCGGGCTCGATTCTGCTAATGACGGAACACCCATTGGAAAAATGTTCGGTGTACTTGTTGTTCAAAATGAGAATGATGAGTTAGGTTATTTAGCTGCTTTTTCAGGAAAAGTCGGGAATTCAAATCATCATTCGGGTTTTGTTCCCCCCGTTTTCGATATGCTTGTTGAGAATAGTTTCTTTAAAATCGGAGAAGCTGAACTAAACAAAATCACTCAGGAAATCCAGGAATTGGAACTAAACAAAGATCTCCCGGTTTTAACAGCGAAGTTGAAAAAACTGGAAGCTGAAGAGTTTGAAAAAGTAGAAGAGCAAAAACTCCTCATTCAACAAAACAGAACCGAACGACTGGAATTACGAAAAAAACTCGATCCGGAAAAGGATAAAGCCGAGCTTGACATTCTGAACCAGGCAAGTATTGATGATAAATTGGTGCTGAAAAACATGCAGCGTTATTTCATGCATAAGAAAAATGAAATCAATGTTAACCTGGGGCCCATCATTCAAAAGATGGAAGAGCTGAAAACAAAGCGTGCAGAAGGATCGGCTACGCTACAGCAGCAGCTTTTCGACAATTATACATTTCTCAATGCGCATTTAGAGAATAAAAGTCTCAGTAAAATTTTTGTGAATGCTCCACTCGGAATTCCAGCCGGAGCCGGAGAATGTGCCGCCCCAAAATTACTGCAATACGCTTTTTTACATAAACTCCGTCCTGTTGCATTAGCTGAATTCTGGTGGGGAGAAAGTCCGAGATCAGAAATTCGCGTGCATGGCAATTATTATCCTTCGTGCAGAGGGAAATGTGAACCCATTCTCGGACACATGCTACAAGGGATTAACGTTGATGAAAATCCGCTTTTAAAAGTAATTTCTGCTGAGGTGGCACTTCCTTTTCTTTATGAGGACGAAGACATTATTGTGGTAAACAAACCGTCAGAAATGCTATCCGTTCCCGGAAAAACAATTTATGAATCGGTTTACAGCAGAATAAAAGAAATGCGCCCGGAAGCCGAAGGAAATTTGTGCGTTCATCGTTTGGATATGTCAACTTCCGGATGCCTGGTTATAGCCAAAAATACTTCAGCTTATACCAAACTTCAACGCCAATTCATCAAACGCCGGGTTCAGAAAAGATATATTGCTTTGCTGGACGGAATTGTAACATCAGACAGCGGAACAATCGATTTACCTTTGCGTGTTGATTTAGACGACCGGCCGCGACAATTAGTTTGCTATGAACATGGCTCGAAGGCCGTAACGCATTACAAGGTTGTAGATCGACAAAACAACCAAACACGCATTGAGTTTTATCCGATTACCGGAAGAACACATCAATTACGGGTTCATGCAGCTCATACGCTTGGATTAAACACTCCGATTATAGGAGATGATTTGTATGGAATTCCGGATAAAAGATTGTGTTTACATGCAGAATTCATTTCGTTCGAACATCCGGTAACAAAAAAAGTAATGAAATTCAACGCCCCCGTTCCATTTTAGACATGTCCCAGCTTCAACCCAAACTCAAAGAAGCCGTTCAGGCAGAAATAGCTTACGCCAAAGACGAAAAAACACGCCAGGAAAAATGTTCTCCGGTCGAATTACGCGCAATGGGACTTTCTATATTTCCGCTTGATTGCAAAAAAGTAACCGACAACGGGGTTTCAACCATTCTGCACCTGAAAGCTTCGTTTCACATCAATGATCAGTTTTTCTACAACGGCTGCAAATTAGTACTTCATGTGAATGATCAAATAATAACCGGAAGATTAGCCGCATTGGACGGAACAGAAATGGAAGTCCGGATCGACGAAGAAACCGATTTCAACCCGCATGACTTTTCATTCCGCGTCGATTTTCAACCGGATGATGTCACATTCAAATGCATGGAGCTGGGAATACAATTCCTGGAAACCAAACCTCATCTGCAGGCATTCGAAGAAGAGTTGAAAACTGAACCCAAATCTGATTTCATTCCGTTAGAAAATCCAAAACTCAATACCAATCAACAGCTTGCAGTAAGCGCCATTCTCAGTGACCGTAAAACGGTTTGTATTCAGGGGCCTCCCGGAACAGGAAAAACAACCACACTTGTTCAGTCTATTTTGAAATTAGTTGCCGACAAAAAACAAGTGATCATTTGCGCACCGAGCAATACGGCGGTTGATAACATCTGCTTGAAACTCCTGGAAGAAAAAACCGGGATTTTGCGCTTGGGAAATGATGAAAAAATTCATCCGCTTGTACTTCCTTTCACGAGTGAAGGACATTTACTGCGAACCCAGGGAAAGGCAATTGAACATCTGCAGAAATCCATTCAAAAAGCAGTTCAGGTTGCCACACGTTCTATTCGGAATTTCACTCCGGAAGCAAAACAGGAAAAACGCGGGGCTCAGCAAGATTTGCGACAAATGCGCAGTGAGATCCGAACTATGCGAAAGCAAATTTTTCAGCAATTGATTGAAAGTATTCCTGTTATTGCTGGAACACCTGTTTCATTGTTCAATCATCTGCCGAAAGAAAAAATAAGTGATATTGTCATTATGGATGAAGCCGGACAATGTATGAGTCCTTTAGCCTGGCTGGCGGCAAGTTTCGGAAAACGTTTGGTTTTGTGCGGCGATCCGCAGCAACTTCCTCCAACCGTATTTTCGCCAAAAGCCCGTGAGTTAACAGTTAGTTTACTGGAAGCTGCCTGTTCCGCTCAGGAACCTTATCTTCTGAATACACAATACCGAATGGGTGAAGAAATTGTCGGTGCAATTAATCCGTTTTTTTACCGGAACCAGCTTCAAACGGCAGTTGGCATATCTCCTGCAAGCCTTTATTTTATTGATATGGCCGGTTACGGGGAAGGCGAACAAAAAGATGAAATTACAGGAAGCACTTACAACCTTTCTGAGATCGAGATTCTTCAAAAAATGCTGGATCATTTCCATGTGCGGGCTTCTGAAACAGTCATTTTATCGCCTTACAGTGCTCAACTGGATGAAATCCGTAAAGTTATTGAATCAGGCTGGCGCATTTCAACAATCGACAGCATTCAGGGACAGGAAGCCGTCAATTGTTTCATTTCTCTTACACGATCCAACGAAGAGCAGCAAATTGGTTTTTTGAGCGATTACAGAAGAACAAACGTGGCCATTTCAAGAGCAAAAGAATTATGTGTACTTATAGGCGATTCTTCTACGCTTGGAAACGACAAGTTCTACAATGACCTGATAAGCTATACAGAAGAAATAGGAAATTATAAAAGTGCTTACGAATTCCTGTGAGACTTTAGTTTGAAGCTTAATCTGACAATGTGCCCGTCTTTGTTTTCGCAGGAAAGAGATGCTTCGAGTTGTTCCGATAAGGCTTCAACCAACTCAAAACCAAGCGCTTTTTCATCTTTTTCCGTGTGAGCAACAAAATTTCCGGGGCCATTATCTGCCAACTTGATATAAAGCAGTCCGTCCTTTTCAGAAACTGTTATTTCAATCTTTAATCTACGGCCGGGAACTTTAGCGTGTTTGAATGCATTTGTGACTAGTTCGTTAATGATCAAACCGCATGGCACAGCTTGTGACAAGGGCATTTGAACCGGATTTGAGAATACAGAAACTTCACCCTCATCTCCTAAACTATTATCAATATTATATACAAGGTCTGAAACGTACTCTTTGAAATCAAGTACTCCAACTTCTTCGGAAGTCATCATATACTGGTGGATCATCGCGATAGAATAAATTCTGCTTCTGCAATCTTCCAGTGCGTCAATTGCTTCGGGAGTTTCAACTGTATTCTTCTTCATATTGATCAAACCGGTAACAATAGATAAATTATTTTTCACCCTGTGGTAGATCTCCGACAAAAGCACATTTTTCTCATCAAGCATTTTCTCAATTTTCTCCTGCTGATTGCAATTTTCCTGCAATCCCATTATGAACAACGCAAGCGAGGTAATGAAACTCAAAACAGTACAACAGGCAGCAATTATAGTACATTGTTCATCTGAGAAACACCCTTTATGCGGAACCCAAAAAAGCGCTACACATGCTATAATTCCGATAGTGT
>CBFGMW010000209.1:0-5276 GCA_965649925.1 uncultured Fluviicola sp. | reverse complement strand
GCTATCTCCTGTACGAAACAAATCACCGTGAAGTAGATCTTGCCGATGAAATTTCGTTCCTTACAAATTACATCAAACTCATGGAGATTCGCCAGTCTGACAAAACAACTACCAAATTGTCATTCCCGAAGGTGGAAGAAAATACGTATTTCATTGCTCCGCTATTGTTTATCGCGATGATCGAAAATGCATACAAGCATGGTATCTCTGCTACACAGCCTTCGTTATTGTTTTTCGGGCTTGAAATAAAAGAGAATCAGCTGTTGTTCCTGAGCGGGAACACAAGCTATCCTAAAACCAGGTCAGATATCAGCGGCTCGGGAATAGGATTAGATAATCTTCGTAAACGACTTGACTTATTTTATCCGGGTTCTTATGAACTGAGTATTGTGATGGGTAGGAAACCAATTGATTTCTTCGCAGCGGAAGAAGTTCCAAATATCGAAAGCGATCTGTTTTGGGTGCGTTTGCGTATTAACTTGAAACAAGTATGAAAATAACCTGTTTGATTGTAGATGATGAGCCATTGGCCCAGGAGCTGATTGGCAGATATGTTCAGAATACGCCTTTTCTTGAATGTGTGGGCGTGTGCAGTAGTGCTATAGAAGCATTAACGTTTATGAACACAAACAAAGTCGATCTGATTTTTCTCGATATCCAGATGCCGGAGTTATCGGGATTGGAATTTTCAAAGAATGTACCGAAAGAAACCCGGATCATATTCACTACGGCCTTCGACCAGTATGCGATGGAAGGATACAAGGTGAACGCCCTTGATTATCTGCTCAAACCATTTAGTTATAGTGAGTTTTATGCTGCGGCACTAAGGGCATGTGAATGGTTTGAAGCAAATCCGGTTACAGATCTCAGCAAAGATAAAGACTACATATTCGTGAAATCGGACTATAAACAAGTGCGGATTGATTTCAAAGACATCATTTATTTCGAAAGCCTGGGAGATTATGTTAAGATCTGTGTTAAAGATCAGCCGAAACCGATTCTTACCATTATGGGTTTAAAAGCGCTGGAAGCGCAACTTGATCCAGAATTGTTTATGCGTGTTCATCGTTCCTATACCATTTCGCTTGATAATGTCAGGGCAGTTGAGCGGGGAGCGGTATTGATGAGTAACGGAGTTTATATTAAAATTTCGGGTGGGTTCAGACGCAAATTCCAGGAGTTTATCAATGGAAAATCGGTTCGTTAAGCGTACAACGAAAAATCAACCAACGGTATTTTCGTGCAGTTCTTCGAGAGAATCATGCAGAACATCGATAATTCTAATTTAAAAAAAAACTAGCTGTTACATTTGACGCCTATTGAAATAACGCTTATTTGCAATGCAGGTATATACATTCAGAAACCTATTAGTTGTTCTTCTTCTTTCATCCGCATTTACCCCGGTTTTTGCGCAGCGTGAATTCACCTTTAATTCTGCAGGCAACGAATGCAATTTTAACTACACGTGTTACGCGCCAAACAATAACTATAATAATGTGCGAAGACCATTCATTTTTGTTCTGGGGAGTGAACACAATACCCCGGAGGAAACATTTGAAGCAGATCAGATGAAGGATTTACCTCAGTTCTATAATTACATGTTTGTATATGTACCGAATAGCGGAGGCAGCAGCAGCGACAAACTGGGATGTTTGGAAGCACTCGGAAGTTTGGTAACATTCAGCTATTTCTACGGTCATTCCAATGTTTTCCTGACGGTACTTGATCCGAACATCAAACAGGTAGATATTGACATGGTAAATCTGACGAACACCTTCAAAAGCGTCAAGTTTTCCGAGGGTACAAACCCAATCTCCGAAACTTCTGAAATAACTGAGCAGTTTGTAGAAGATTCAGAAGCGTACGGTGTAGTGGAAGTATACGAAGGAGACAGATACGGAACATTCTACGTGGAAGAAGAGGAAAACGACAAGCCTGTAATCCGTCAAAAAGCCACCAGAACCTATTTCGGCCCCCCGCAGGAATTTGACTTTACGTTAAGCGGAGTTGTTAAGGACGGTGCAACAGGAGAAGCGCTTCCTTTCGCTACTGTCCAAATCAAAAACACATCCCGAGGCGGATCGTCGAATGCCGACGGTTATTATACCGTTCAGCAGATTCCCACAGATACTTCAACACTTGTAATCAGTTATGTAGGTTATGAGAAAACAGAAGTGTTCCTCACGCCCATGATCAACAAAAAGCATTTTATTATAGAACTCACGCCATCTTCCCAGGAATTGCAGGCCGTTACTATCTCCGGCGCCCGGCAGGATGTTGTTCTATCAAAGCGGGAAGATGTGAGTGTGGTTAAAATGACACCCAAAAAACTCGAACAACTCCCGAATCTCGGTGAGCGCGATGTGATGAGATCCTTCCAGCTAATGCCGGGAATCAGCGCTTCGAATGAATCTTCTTCCGGTTTATATGTGCGCGGTGGAACACCTGATCAGAACCTGGTTCTTTATGACGGATTTACGGTATATCACGTAGATCACTTGTATGGTTTCTTCAGTGCTTTCAACTCCAACGCATTAAAAGATGTTCAGCTGTATAAAGGTGGATTTGAATCGCGTTTCGGAGGAAGACTGTCGAGCGTAACAGAAATTACCGGGAAAGAAGGAAATCAGAAAAAGTTCAATATCGGTGGCGATTTCAGCTTGTTGAGTATGAACGTCTTCGCTGAAATCCCTATCGGTAATAAATTCTCTTCGGTTATAGCTTTCCGCCGGTCATACAAAGGCCCGATCTACGACAAGATTTTTGAAAAGTTTAATAGTTCGGGCAGCGATGACGAATCAGCCGATCAGCCAGCAGGTGGCGGTGGCCCGGGCGGACAGCGCATGCAGGAAACGAAAGTTACTTCTTTCTTCTACGATCTGAACGGAAAATTTACCTATAAACCAACCGACAAAGACATTATTTCCTTCAGCATTTTCAACGGAACAGATAAACTGGATAACAGTTCTTCCTTTGATGCGTCTTCTTTTGGTGGCGGTAATTCCAATTTTAGTATGAGTTCCACAGACCTTACCAAATACGGAAATATTGGGAGCAGTTTAAAGTGGTCGCGGAAATGGGGAGAAAAATTCTATGGAAATACCATCGTGAGTTATTCCAATTATTACAGTGACAGAGACCGGTCGCAGGAACGCACAGTCACTGATTCGGATGGAGAGGAAACAACATCGAGCAGCGGTATTTTTGAAAAAAACAATCTGAAGGATTACAGTTTCAAATCAGATTACGAATGGAGTTTGTTTGATTTCAGCCAGATGCAGTTCGGTGTGTTCGCAACCTATTTCGATATTGATTACACCTATGCACAGAACGATACAACCACTGTATTGGACAAACACAACCTGGCTGTACTTTCAGGTGGATATATTCAGAACAAGTTCAAATTCTGGAACGAACGTATTCAGTTTGTTCCGGGAATCAGGGCAAGTTATTTTGAAACTACCAAGCAGTGGTATTACGAACCGCGTGCAACCATTTCATTAAGTATAACAGATGAGTTAACATTGAAAGGTGCAACCGGGAAATACTATCAGTTTGCAAACCGCGTTACTCGTGAAGATATTCTTTCGGGAAGCAAAGACTTCTGGCTGCTTTCGGATGGCAACTCGGTTCCGGTAAGCTCGGCAGTTCATTATATAGCTGGAATCTCGTATGAAACTCCGAAATACCTTTTTAGCACGGAAGGTTACTATAAAGAGATCAGCAACATAACAGAATATTCCCTCAGATTCAATACCAGCCCCGGCGGAGTAAGTTACAGCGAAAACTTTTTCACAGGTAGCGGATATTCAAAAGGAATGGAATTCCTCATTCAGCGAAAAGCAGGTAAAATTAACGGATGGGTCAGCTATACCTTAGGAGAAGCCCGAAGCAAGTTTGATGTTTATTCGGATGCTTATTTTGCCTCAAGCCAGGATGTTACACATGAATTTAAAGCGGTGGTTTTGTATAAATACAAACGATGGGATTTCTCAGCTACATGGGTTTATGCTACCGGGCGACCGTATACAGCACCTTCGGGCGCATACAGTATTACACTTCTGGATGGATCTACTCAGGATTTCTTTACCGTAACATCTAAAAACGGACTTCGTCTTCCTGATTATCACCGCTGCGATATTTCTGTTAATTACAAATTACTGCGTGGAGAAAAAGGAGATAAAAAACGAAGAGAGATTGGTTATATCGGCTTTTCCGTTTTCAACCTTTATAACCGCACAAACACGTGGTACAAACAATACTCCATTGAGGAGGGAGAGGTAATTGAAACAGATGTTAATTACCTCGGAATTACTCCAAATCTTACTTTATCATTAAAACTTCGGTAATGAAACAAATACTCTTTCTTACTTTTTTATGCTTGACTCTTCTGTCGCAGGTTTCTTGCGAGAAATCTGAAGTTTCCGAATTTGACGATACTCCGATCATTGAAGGTTATCCCAGGCCAGGGGAATACCTCACAGTTAAAATCAGCCGCCAGATTCCGTTTTCCGGAAGCGTACAGTATTCGAATGATGATATTAACAATCTGACGCTCACCGTTACATACAGCGGAGGTACACACGTGCTTACTCCATTGGGTAATGGTGTCTACATTGATAGTTCTATCATTGCCATGGAAGGGGAGAACTACAGCATATCGTTCGAGTTCAATTCTAAACTAGTTACTGCTTATACCTATATTCCGTCTAAGCCTCAGAATATGACCCAATCGGCAACAGAAATTGCTATTGAAAAAGTGGACAGCGCTTCCGGTCCTCCGTCGCAAACATCCATGCCTGATCCGATAGAGATCAACTGGACAAACACCGACGGATCATACTACCTTATTTTGGTGGAAAATATAGAATCTGATCTCGAGCCAATCCGCGATTTCGGTGACGAAGACCCTCCCGGGAACGCATTCAGGAAATCGCCCACAAACCTTGGTGTGGAAGAAATCCAGGCAATGGAATTTCAATATTACGGAACCCACCGAATAGTTCTCTATCATGTATTGCCTGATTATGCCACTTTGTATGACGAAAACAGCAGTAGCTCCCAGAATTTATCGAACCCTTCAACAAGTATAACTAATGGTTATGGAATTTTCACAGGATTAAACGCAGACACATTATATGTAGAAGTAACAGAATAAATAATTGGTTTTGATTCAAAGTAAAAGTATGGAAGAGAGAGGAGAATCGATTTCTCTAGTACTTGTGCTCACAGTAGGTCACCATCCTTCAGGGTTTCTCTGATAAAAGTTGTTTCTT